>JACSRN010000035.1 GCA_014879735.1 Paracoccaceae bacterium | reverse complement strand
GGATGGGCCGGCGCCGGCGGTTCCGGCAGTTCCGGCGGGAGGGAGGGATCCGGCCCGGGATCGGGTGCCGGGACCGGCGTGGGTTCCGGCTCGGGTTCGGGTTCGGGCTGCGGCGCGGTTTCCGGCTCCGGTTCGGGCTGGACGGCAGCCTTCGCCCTGCGGCCGCCTTCGGCCAGGGGCATGATGGCCTCGGCATCGCGCTCGACCGCCTCGCCGCTGTCGATCAGGCCGGGGGCCGCAGCGGTCGGGCCGAACCAGGGTTCGCCCAGATAGGTGCCGTTTTCGGGAATGGCGACGAAGGACACCGGATTGAAACGGTGGGTGGTTGCGAAATCCTCGGCCTCGGCCAGGGTTTCGCGCGCAACCGCGGCCACCTGCAGCAGCGGCCCATCGCCCGCCCAGTCGAAGATCATTTCGTCGCGCGTCAGCGGCGTTCGCGTCTCCAGTGCGGCGGCGATCTGTTCCAGCCGGCTTTCCGCATCGGGGCCGGTCGCCTCGACCTCGGCATAGAGGATCTGCGAGTTCGGAATAACCAGCTTGGTGGCAAAGCCCTGAGGCTCAAGCCCGAGCGCGGTCTTGCGCAGGTAATCCAGCGCTTCCGTCAGGTCCGGCGCATCGAAGGGCGTTTCGCCGATCTTGAGCCAGCCCTTCGCTGTGCGATGCAACAGCGCGATGCTCGTGTCGGTGAAATTCAGGGCAAAGTTCGGTTTCATACCGGGGATCTAGCACAGGAAAGAGAGGCGCGGGAACGCGGCGGGGACCGTTGCGGCCTTCCTACAGCAGCTTTTTGCCGAATGAAAGAAAAACACCCGTCTCCCGACCAAGGAACGGCTATCCCGCTGCGTCGGAATGCTGAATCCTGATGCAAACCCCAGAGGAGATTGCCATGTCGTCGTTTACCCCGTTGCTGCGGACGCTGCCGGTGGCCGCGCTTTTTGCCGCAGCGCTCTGGACTGCCGTGCCCGCCCGGGCCGAGACCCAGCCCGCGCTGATCACCGTGACGGGTGAGGCCTCGGTCGAACAGGCGCCTGACATGGCGACGGTCTCGATCGGCGTCACCTCGGTTTCTGCCACCGCGGCCCAGGCGCTTTCCGCCAATTCCGAGGCGATGCGGGCCGTGATCGATCGGCTTAAGGCGGCGGGTGTGGCCGATGTCGACCTGCAGACCACCGGCCTATCAGTCAACCCGAACTGGACGGGCTATGATTCCTCGGCCAGCGAACAGCGGATTTCCGGCTACACCGCCGCGAATACCCTGACGGTGCAGATCCGTGTGCTGGAGACTCTGGGCACGGTGCTGGACGCCGCGGTCAGTGATGGGGCGAACACGCTGAACGGGCTGACCTTCGGCCTGGCCGATCCGCGCCCGGCGCTGGATGCGGCGCGCAGATCCGCGGTGCTGGATGCGCGGGCCAAGGCCGAACTGCTGGCCGAGGCGGCGGGGGTGAAACTTGGCGCGATCGTGTCGATCAGCGAAGGCGGCGGTTATGGCAATCCGGTGCCGATGTACAAGGCGGCCGCGTCCGATTCCGCGGTGCCGGTGCAGCAGGGGCAGGTCAGCTATCAGGCCAGCGTGTCGGTGGTCTGGCAACTGGCACAATAGGGGACGGGCCGAACCGACCGAACCCGGGGGGCGATGCCGGCGCGGCCCGGTGGGGATTGCGCGCCTCTCGCCTCCCGGTTGCGGGCGGGATCTTTGCAACGGCGGGATCGCGCCGCCGCGGAAGTTGTTTCCCGCGCCCCTCCCGCGAAAGGGGGGCGCGGGCAGCAGGGTCAGCGCATCGCCTGATCGAGATCGGCGATGATGTCCTGGACATCCTCGATCCCGATCGAGACACGCACCACATTCGGCGGCGCACCCGCGGCGATCAGTTGCTCGGGCGTCAACTGGCGGTGCGTGGTCGAGGCGGAATGGATGATCAGGCTGCGGGTGTCGCCCAGGTTCGCGACATGGCTGAACAGCTTGACGTTGTCGATCAGCCGGACGCAGGCGTCATAGCCATCCTTCAGCGCAAAGGTGAACAGCGCGCCTGCGCCCTTTGGCAACAGCGCCTCGGCCCGGCGGTGCCAGGGCGAGGAGGGCAGCCCGGCATAGGTGACATATTCGACGCGCGGGTCCTGCTCCAGCCACTGGGCGACGATCCCGGCGTTCTTCACATGGCGTTCCATCCGCAGACCCAGCGTCTCGATCCCCATCAGGGTGTAATGTGCGCCCTGCGGGTTCATCGTCATGCCCAGGTCACGCAAGCCCACGGCGATGGAATGGAAGGTGAAGGCCATCGCGCCGAGCGCGGGGTGGAACGCCAGGCCGTGATAGGCGGGTTCGGGCTGGCTGAGCGAGGGGAACTTGTCGTTCTGCGACCAGTCGAACTTGCCCGAATCCAGCACGATCCCGCCCGTCACCGTGCCGTTGCCGGTCAGGTATTTGGTCGCGGAATGGACGACCAGCGTCGCCCCCATCTCGATCGGGCGGCACAGCCAGGGCGTCGCGGTGGTGTTGTCGACGATCAGCGGGATACCTTTGAGGTTTGCAATCCTCGCCAGCGCCGGGATGTCGGTGATATATCCGCCGGGATTGGCGATGGTTTCGCAGAAGATGGCGCGCGTGTCGTCATCGATGGCAGCCTCGACCGCTGCAAGATCGTCGGTATCGACGAATTTCGCCGACCAGCCGAATCGCCGGATGGTGTGGCTGAACTGGGTGATCGTGCCGCCGTAGAGCCGGGTCGATGCCACGACGTTCCTGCCTGGCCCCATCAGCGGAAACAGCGCCATGATCTGCGCCGCATGGCCCGACGAACAGGCGATGCCGCCCACCGCGCCTTCCAGTGCGGCAACGCGGGTCGCCAGCGCCGAGACGGTCGGGTTCGTCAGCCGCGAATAGATGTTGCCCACTTCCTGCAGGTTGAACAGCCGCGCGGCATGGTCGGCATCTTTGAAGACATAGGCGGTGGTCTGGTAGATCGGCACCTGCCGCGCGCCGGTCGCGGGATCGGGGGTGCTGCCGGCATGAATGGCCAGCGTGTCAAAGCCCATGGGTCTGTCTGTCATATGAACCTCCATCGTCGCGGCGGAGGTTAGGCGCGACCGGAGGCGGCGGCAATGGGGTGCCTGCGGGGCCGGGCTGCTTCGGCGCTTCAGACGATCAGGATGTCGAGGGCCGTCAACTCGATCGGCAGGATGAAGCGGGCCAGCATGGTGGCTTCGGTGCTGTCGCTGCCATCGGGGTCGAACCACAGGGTCCGATCCGTGGTGCGGAAGATGAATCGGTCATCCGCATCCTGCGCGACGTTGTCGGTTCGGGCTGCAAACTGCGCGCTGTCGAGCCATCCCCGCACGAGGCCCGCACCGAATTCGACCACCTGGACGGAGATCACGTCGTCGTTGTCGGCGGTATTGGTGAAATCCATGATCAGATCGCCACCTTCGCTGATGTAGCGGAATTCGAAGGTGTCGCTTCCAACGCCGCCATACAGGATGTCGGCGCCTTCGCTGCCGCGCAGCCGGTCGTTGCCGTCATAGCCGTAGAGACTGTCGTCGCCGCCGCCGCCCTTGAGAAAGTCCCGGCCGCCCAGGCCTCGCAACTGATTCGCCCCGGCGTCGCCGACCAGCGCATCGTTGTAATACGACCCGGTGACATTCTCGATTCCGATATAGACGTCGCCCACTGCATTGCCGCGCGCGGCCAGCGAGCCGTCGAGCGCAATGAAGACGGGCGGACCTCCGGTGAAATAGAGCAGGTCGATTCCCTCGCCGCCGTTGATGGTTTCTGCACCGCCGCCGGGAAAGAAGATGTCGTTGCCCTCGCCGCCCAGGACCTCGCCGGTGATGGTGCCGTTGCGGCCATCATAAGTGTCGTTCCCGGTGGCAAGGTCGATCGTGCCGATTATGCTGCCGCGGTTGACCACCTTGTCGCTGCCCTGGCCGCCGAGAACGGCATGGCCGGGCGATTCGATCGTGCCGGTGTTCTGGACCAGTAGGGAACCCGTGCCGAACTTGTGCCAGATGCCGGCAACCCGGCCTTCCATCGTGCCGCTGTTGGTGATCAGGGTCGTCGCTCCGTCGCGAACGAAAAGACTGGCGGCCGAGCCATAGGAGGTGATGCTGCCGTGATTCATGAGGGTTGATCCCGCACCATCCAGGATCACGCCGTCCGCATCATAGACGCCGCCATCCCCGCCCGAGATCAGGGCGCCGCCGGCAAAGATCGTGACAGACTGGGCTGTTGTGCAGCCAATCGTGTTGATCGCCTCGTCATAGCCGATGATCGTGCCGGACACGGTGAAGGTATGGGTGCCCTGCCATGTGGTGATCGCATCGTAATCCACCGATTCGATTGTCACGCCGGCGGCGACGTTCACGTCCTCATCCGCTGTCAGAACGAAGATTGGCCCCGTGGTCTGGGTCGAAACAGCCTCGATAACCATGAAAGCGTCCCCTCGCTGCTAGCAGATCAATTGCAAGCGACTAAGATATGTCCCAATTTTGTCAATCTGGAGGCGAATGCAAGGCACTTGTCGGGTCTGCGCCACCCGCGCTCAGGCGCGGTCGTCCTTGGGGCTGCCCATCACCACGAAGGTGGTGATCGACTGTACCTGCGGCAAAACGCCCAGAACTTCGGTATGCCAGTGCTTGTAGGCCGCCAGATCCTCGGTCTCGACCCGCAGCAGATATTCGACGGTGCCGGTGATGTTGTGGCATTCGCGCACCTCTCCCGCGCGCGAGACGGCGCGTTCGAATGCCTCCTGCGCGGCCTTGGTATGGGTGTTCAGGCCGACGGTGACATAGGCGACAAAGCCGATGCCGGTCTTCTCGGGGTCTAGGATGGCGCGGTAGCCCGCGATCACGCCGTCGCGCTCCAGCTCCTGCACCCGGCGCAGGCAGGCCGAGGGCGACAGGCCCACCCGTTCGGCCAGGGCAAGATTGCTTTGTCGGCCGTCGCGCACAAGCTCCCGCAATATACGGTGATTTATTGCGTCTATCTTCGTCATTTGTTGTGAACGTTGGCCGAAAAACCGCAAGATTGCAACCTTTCGCCGCGGCAGAGGCGTCAGATTGTGCGCCATGACACCCGATCTGCTCCTGGCACTTCTGGGCTTTGCCCTTGTCACCTCGGTCACGCCGGGACCGAACAACATGATGCTGCTGGCCAGCGGCGTGAATTTCGGCTTTCGCCGGACCGTGCCGCATATCCTGGGCATCACGCTGGGCCATTCGCTGATGGTGTTTCTGGTGGGCCTGGGGCTGGCCGGGCTGTTTCGCGCCTGGCCGGTGTCGCTGTCGCTGCTGAAGGTTGTGTCGGTGGTCTACATGCTGTGGCTGGCCTGGAAGATAGCCCATGCCGGGGCCCCGGGCGAGGGTCGCGCCCGGCCGCGGCCCTTCAGCTTCCTGCAGGCAGCGGCGTTCCAATGGGTGAACCCCAAGGCCTGGGCCATGGCGCTTGGCGCGGTGACGGCCTATGTCCTGCAGCCCTCGGTTGCGGTCTATCTGGCGGTGGCTGCGGTCTTTGCGGCGGTGAACCTGCCGTCCGTCTCGCTCTGGGCTGCGGCGGGCCAGGGGCTGCGGCGCTGGCTTGAGGCACCGGCGCGGCTGCGCGCCTTCAACTGGACGATGGCGGCGCTTCTGGTCGCATCCCTCTGGCCGGTGGTGACATTCAGTTTGCCGTGACAGGTTTGGCAGTTTGCCATGACAGTATTTGCGGACGGCCGTTCCCGCCATTGATTCGCCGCCGCGCGGTTCCTAAGGTGTATGCAGGATCGCGCCCGGACCACCATGATCACGCAAAAGATGAAATATGCGCTGAAAGCGCTGCTGACGCTGGCCGACGAGGCCATCAGGCCCGTGCCCGAACCGCTGACGATCGAAGAGATCGCCCGCCGATCCGGCACGCCGAAGCGGTTTCTCGAACATATCCTGCTCGAAATCCGCAATGCCGGGGTCATCGCCTCGATTCGCGGCCGGTCGGGGGGCTACAGCCTGATCAAGCGGCCGGAAGAGGTGTCGATCTCGGAATTGCTGCGGCTGATCGACGGGCCGATCGCGCCCTTGCCCTGCCTGTCGCGCCGGGCCTACCAGCGCTGCGAAGACTGCACCGACGAGGCAACCTGCCGGATCCGCAAGGTCTTTGCCGAGGTGTTCTGGTCCTATCTGGTGATCATCGAATCGCTGACGCTGGCCGACATGATGAAATCCTCGGCAGTGGCCGAACAGGTGATGGGCGGCTGAAGCCCGCCGATCCGCCAGGATCCGCCTGCCGCGCTTTGCCACAAGGCGCGCGCGCCTGCCGCGGGCCGTTTCAGCGGGCGCGCCGCGGGCGGGTGGCAAGGATGCGCGCGGCCACACGTTCGGCCGCCGGTGTCAGATGGCCGCCGCGGCGCCGGATCAGGCCGTAGGCGGTGACACTGATCCCGGTTTCGACCGGCAGCGGGACGAATGGCATGGCCGGGCCCACGGCAAAACTGTCCGCCACCGCCTCGGCCAGTGGCGCGATGGCATCGCTTTCGGTCAGCAAGGCCAGCGTGAACAGGAAGGATGCCGTCGAGACCTGCCGCCGCGGCTCGCCCAGGCCAAGGGCGATCAGGCCGTCGATCACCGTGCGGGTCAGCAGCGTCTCGCCCTCGGGCATCACCCAGTCGTAGGCCAGTGTGTCGGCCGGCGTCAGGACCGGGCGAAACAGCAGCGGATGCCCACGCCGCACGATCAGCGACAGCGGTTCCTCTTCCATCCGCTCGAGGGTGAGGCTGCGTTCGAGATCGGGTGACAGCAGCCGGCCTATGGCAAAGTCGAGCCGCCCGGCGAGGAGTTGATCGCATAGCGGCGGCGAGGTGCCGACCGTCACTTCGAAACGCAGGCCGGGGTGGCGCGCGGTAAGGTCGCGCACCGCCGGCAGGACGCGGTTCAGCGCCGGGCCGGTGACGGCACCGATCCGCACAAGACCCTCGGTGCCCGACCCGGCCTCGGTCATCTCGCGGGCGGCATCGGACAGTTCGATCTGAATCCGTGCCGCGCGGCGGGCCAGCGCCTCGCCCGCCGCGGTCAGCCGCAGGCCGCGCCCATCGCGGCTGTGCAGTGGCCGGCCGGTCAGCCGCTCGGCCTCGGCCAGAAGGCGCGAGGCGGCAGGCTGGGCCAGTCCCAGCCGCTCGGCCGCATGCGACAGCTGCCCCGTGGCGAGAATTTCGGCCATCAGCCGCAGATGCGACAGCTTCAGCCCGCGCACGGCGGCGGTTTCTGGAGTACTCATATCAGTTTCGCTATGAAAATTAAGATTTTCATCAATAGACAGACATGAAATAATCCGTCAAGACTGCAGCCGTCCAGAGCAATCTGCGACCGCATAATATGGCGGAACATCTCAACTCGGGAGGAAAGAGATGATGTTTACCCGCAGGGCCGCGCTTGCCCTTGCCACCGGCCTCGTCACGACCCTTGCCGCCTTTGGCGCCGATCCGGCGCTGGCCGAGGGCAAGGGCACCATTGGCATCGCGATGCCGACGAAGTCGTCCTCGCGCTGGATCTCGGATGGCAATTCGATGGTCGAGCAGTTCGAGGCAGCCGGCTACGGCACCGATCTGCAATATGCCGAAGACGACATCCCGACCCAGCTTGCGCAGATCGAAAACATGATCGCCAAGGGGGTGAACGTCCTTGTGATCGCAGCCATCGACGGCACCACGCTGTCGAACGCGCTGGCCAATGCCCATGCCGCGGGGATCAAGGTCATCGCCTATGACCGGCTGATCCGCGACAGCGCCGATGTCGACTATTACACCACCTTCGACAACTTCAAGGTGGGTGTGCTGCAGGCTGACAGCCTGGTGCAATGCATGAAGGAACGCTTCGCCGACACCAAGCCCTGGAATATCGAACTGTTCGGCGGCAGCCCCGACGACAACAATGCCTTCTTCTTCTACAACGGCGCCATGTCGGTGCTGCAGCCGATGATCGACGCGGGCGAGGTCGCCGTGCCGTCGGGCCAGGTGGGAATGGATGTGGTGGGCACGCTGCGCTGGGATGGCGCGGTGGCGCAGGCGCGCATGGACAACCTGCTGTCGGCCAACTACGGCGACAAGGTGCTGAACGGCGCGCTGTCGCCCTATGACGGGCTGTCGATCGGCATCCTGTCTTCGGTCAAGGGCGTGGGCTATGGCTCGGGCGACATGAAGATGCCCTGCGTGACGGGCCAGGATGGCGAGATCCCCAGCGTCAAGTCGATGCTGGCGGGCGAGCAGTATTCGACAGTGTTCAAGGACACCCGCGCGCTGGCCGGCGTGACCGTGAAGATGGTGGATGCGATCATGCAGGGCCAGGAGCCCGAGATCAACGACACCACCACCTATGACAACGGTGTCAAGGTCGTGCCGTCCTACCTGCTGGAGCCGGTGGCGCTGGGTGTGGGCGATATCGACGCCCTGCTGATCGAATCGGGCTATTACACCGCCGACCAGCTGAAGTGACCGGCTGAACCCCGGGACGGCCGCGCCCCTGGCGCGGCCGAAGGCGGGGGCGCTGCCCCCGTCCCGCTTTGCGGGACTCCCCCGGGATATTTGCGTCAAGAGGAAGACCGGAGGCCGGTCTGGGGGAGGGAGCCATGTCGCTGCTGGAAATGCGCGGGATTTCCAAGGTTTTTCCCGGGGTCCGCGCGCTGGACCATGTGAATCTGGTGGTCGAGGCCGGCGAGATTCATGCGATCTGCGGCGAAAACGGCGCCGGAAAATCGACCTTGATGAAGGTGCTGTCGGGGGTCTATCCGGCCGGCAGCTATGAGGGCGAGATCTTCTATGACGGGGTGCTGCTCGAAAACCGCTCGATCCGCGACAGCGAGGGCAAGGGCATCATCATCATCCACCAGGAGCTGGCGCTGGTGCCGCTGCTGTCGATTGCCGAGAACATGTTCCTCGGCAACGAGGTGGCGCGGCACGGCGTGATTTCCTGGCCGGAGGCGTTCCGGCGGACCGGGGAGCTGCTGGCGATGGTCGGCCTGGCGGAGGCGCCGGGCACGCCGGTGGGCAAGCTGGGTGTCGGCAAGCAGCAGCTGATCGAGATCGCCAAGGCGCTGGCCAAGAACGTGCGGCTGCTGATCCTGGACGAGCCGACCGCCGCGCTGCAGGAAAATGACAGCCAGAAGCTTCTGGATCTGATGCTGGAACTGAAGGCGCAGGGCGTGACGCAGATCCTGATCAGCCACAAGCTGAACGAGATCCGCCGCGTCGCCGACCGGGTGACGGTGATCCGCGACGGCGCCACGGTCTCGACGATGGACAAGGCCGAGATCACCGAGGACCGCATCATCCGCGAGATGGTGGGCCGCGACATGGCGCATCGCTATCCCGACCGGATCTCGACCCCCGGCGACATGCTGATGGAGGTGAGGGACTGGACGGTCTGGCATCCCGAACAGGCCGGGCGCAAGGTGATCCGCGGCGCGGGCTTTACCGTGCGGCGGGGCGAGATCGTCGGGATCGCCGGGCTCATGGGTTCGGGGAGGACCGAACTGGCGATGAGCCTGTTCGGGCAGAGCTACGGCCGCGACATCTCGGGCGAGGTCGGGATCGGCGGCGTGCCGGCCGATCTGTCGACGGTGACGAAGGCGGTGGCGGCGGGCCTTGCCTATGTGACCGAGGACCGCAAGGCGCTGGGCCTGATCCTGGAAGAGCCGATCGTGAAGAATATCAGCCTGGCCAACCTGCCCGGCGTGTCGGAGCATGGCGTCCTCGACAAGCGGCGCGAGGCGGCGGTGGCCGAGAAATACCGCAAGGCGCTGGCGATCCGCACGCCTTCGGTGCAGCAGCGGGTGATGAACCTTTCGGGTGGCAACCAGCAGAAGGTGGTGCTGTCGAAATGGCTGTTTACCGATCCGCAGGTGCTGATCCTGGACGAGCCGACCCGCGGCATCGACGTGGGGGCGAAATATGAAATCTACACGATCATGAACGATCTGGCCGCCCAGGGGCGGGGGGTCGTGATGATCTCGTCGGAGATGCCCGAACTGCTGGGCATGTGCGACCGCATCTATGTGATGAACGAGGGCCGGATCGTCGGCGAACTGGCGCGTGCCGAGGCCAGCCAGGAGCGGATCATGGCCATGATCATCCGTGACAACGACAGCAAGGCAGGCAAGGGGGAGGCTGCGTGATGGCGCAAACCAAGGGGATCGGCGCGCATTTCGGCGGGCATCTCAGGGAAAACGGCATGCTGGTGGCACTGGTCGCCATCGTGGCCTTCTTCACCGTGCTGCTGCAGTTCCAGCCGCAGCCGGTGAATTTCCTGCAGCCGCTGAACATCACCAACATCTTCCTGCAGAACGGCCATGTGATCATTCTGGCGCTGGGGATGCTGCTGGTCATCGTCTCGGGGCATATCGACCTTTCGGTGGGGTCGGTTGCGGCCTTTACCGGGGCCTGTGCGGCCTGGATGACCGTGTCGCTGGGGCTGCCGTTCTGGCTGGTCATTCCCCTGACACTGGTCGTGGGCGGTGTGATCGGCGCCATCCAGGGCTACTGGGTCGCCTATTGGCGCATTCCGTCGTTTATCGTGACGCTGGCGGGGATGATGGTCTTTCGCGGTGCGACGATGTGGATGCTGGGCAACCAGAACATCGGGCCGTTTCCCAAGGGCTTTCAGGCCATGTCGAATGGCTTCATTCCCGATCTGACCGGAATCGGGCGGCCGCACGGGCTGACGCTGATCCTGATTGCCGCGGCGATCCTGCTGCAGGTCTGGCTGGGCCTGCGCGCCCGGGCCCGCGATGCCGAGTTCGGCATCGAGCCCGAGCCGATGGGCGTCTTCGCGGCCCGCACGCTGATCGTTGCTGCCGCGACCGGTTTTGTCGGCTGGCAGCTCGCCTCGTTCCGCGGCCTGCCCAATGTCCTGGTCGTGCTGGTCGTCCTGACCGTGCTCTATGCTTTCTTCACCGAGAATACCGTGACAGGCCGCCGCATCTATGCGCTGGGCGGCAACGAGAAGGCGGCCAAGCTTTCGGGGATCAACACCGACCGGCTGGTCTTTCTGTGCTTTGTCAACATGGGTGTGCTGGCGGCGCTGGCGGGCATGATCGTCACCGCGCGGCTGAACAGTGCCACGCCCAAGGCCGGTACCGGATTCGAGCTGGATGCCATTGCCTCGGTCTTCATCGGCGGCGCGTCGATGACCGGCGGATCGGGGCGGATCATCGGTGTCGTCGTCGGCGCGCTGATCATGGGCGTCATGAACATGGGCATGTCGATGATGGGGGTGGGTGTCGACTACCAGTTCATGATCAAGGGTCTGGTGCTGCTGATCGCCGTCATCTTCGACGTCTACAACAAGAGCAAGTGATGTTCCTTTCGCAAGTCACCACGCCTTCGGGCCTTCAGGTTGTCGTTCGCGACGCGGCGGGCGCCCGCACGGTGCCCGGAGCCGGTTCCACCTATGCGCTGGCGGCCGAGGCTGCGGCGACCCGCCGCTCCTTGGCCGACCTGGTGATGGACCGCGGCCGGGGCGAGCCGGTCGACCTGCCCGCGCTGGCCGCCGAGGGGCGGCTTGCGCTGCCCGTCAGCCATCCCGATCCGGCACATATGCATCTGACCGGCACCGGCCTTACCCATCTCGGCAGTGCCGCTGCCCGCGATGCCATGCATGCGAAACTGGCGGGCGAAGAGGTGCTGACCGACAGCATGAAGATGTTCCGCATGGGTCTGGACGGGGGCCGCCCCGCCGGGGACAGCATCGGCGCGCAACCGGAATGGTTCTACAAGGGGAACGGCCATGTCGCCGTGGCGCCCGGGCAACCGCTGGTTGCCCCGGGTTTTGCCGGCGACGGCGGCGAGGAGCCGGAACTGGCGGGCATCTACCTGATCGCCGACGATGGCACGCCCTGCCGGCTGGGCTTTGCACTGGCGAACGAGTTTTCCGACCATGTGACCGAGCGTGTGAACTATCTCTGGCTCGCCCATTCCAAGCTGCGCGTGGCAAGCTTCGGCCCGGAAATCCGCCTGGGCTCCTGCCCCGAGGACGTCCGGGGGACAAGCCGTATCCGCCGGGGTGGCGCCATCGTCTGGGAAAAGCCGTTTCTTTCCGGCGAGGCGAACATGTCGCACAGCCTGGCGAACCTGGAACACCATCACTTCAAATATCGGCTATTCCGCCAGCCGGGCGATCTGCATGTCCACATGTTCGGGACCGCCACGCTCTCTTTCGCCGACGGTCTGCTGACCGAACCGGGTGACGTCTTCGAGATCGCCGCCCCCGACTTCGGCCTGCCGCTCGTCAATCCGCTTGCCTTCGCCGCTGACGAAGGCCCCGTCCGGGTTCGCCCGCTGTGAGGATGCCATGACCTTCAAACCCGCCTCCTGGCCCCGCAAACTGCGCTCGCAGGAATGGTTCGGCGGCACCGGCCGCGACCAGATCTATCACCGTGGCTGGATGAAGAATCAGGGCTTTCCGCCTGACCTGTTCGATGGCCGCCCGGTGATCGGCATCCTGAACACCTGGTCGGAACTAACGCCCTGCAATGCCCATCTGAACGTTCTGGCCGATTTCGTGAAGCGCGGAGTGTACGAGGCCGGCGGCTTCCCGGTCGAGGTGCCCGCCTTCTCCACCTCCGAATCCGCCTTCCGGCCGACCGCCATGATGTTCCGTAACCTGGCCGCCATGTCGGTCGAGGAACAGATGCGCGGCCAGCCCATGGACGGCTGCGTCTTGATGGTGGGCTGCGACAAGACCACGCCCAGCCTCCTGATGGCCGCCGCCTCGACCGACCTGCCCTCGATCATCGTCACCGGCGGCCCGATGCTGAACGGCTATTTCAAGGGCGAACGGATCGGCTCGGGCACGCATCTGTGGAAATTTTCCGAGGCGGTGAAGGCCGGCGAGATGAGCGCCGAGGAATTCGCCGAGGCCGAAGCCTCGATGAGCCGCAGCGCAGGGTCCTGCAACACCATGGGCACGGCTTCCACCATGGCTTCGATGGCCGAGGCGTTGGGCATGGCGCTGTCGGGCAATGCCGCAATCCCGGCGGTGGACAGCCGCCGCCGCGTCATGGCGCAGATGTCCGGCCGTCGCATCGTGCAGATGGTGAAGGACGACCTCAAACCATCGGACGTGCTCACGAAACCGGCCTTCGAGAATGCGATCCGCACCAATGCCGCGATTGGCGGCAGCACCAATGCGGTGATCCACCTGCTGGCCATCGCCGGCCGGGTGGGCGTGGATCTGACGCTCGACGACTGGGACCGTGCCGGCCGCGACGTGCCGACGATCGTGAACCTGATGCCCTCGGGCAAGTATCTGATGGAAGAGTTCTTCTATGCCGGCGGCCTGCCGGTGGTGATCCGGCGGCTGGGCGAGGCGGGGCTTTTGCACCGGGACGCGCTGACCGTGTCCGGACAGACCGCCTGGGACCAGGTGAAGGACGTCGTGAACCACAACGAGGAGGTGATCCTGCCGGCCGAGCGTGCATTGGCGCAATCCGGCGGCATCGTGGTGCTGAAGGGCAATCTCGCGCCGAAAGGGGCCGTGCTGAAACCCTCGGCTGCAAGCCCGCATCTGATGGTCCACCGCGGCCGTGCCGTGGTGTTCGAGGATATCGACGACTACAAGGCGAAGATCGACGACGAGGCGCTGGATATCGACGAAACCTGCGTCATGGTGCTGAAGAACTGCGGGCCGAAGGGCTATCCCGGCATGGCCGAGGTGGGCAACATGGGCCTGCCGCCCAAGGTCCTGCGCAAGGGCATCACCGATATGGTGCGGATTTCCGATGCCCGCATGTCGGGGACCGCCTATGGCACGGTCTGCCTGCACACCAGCCCGGAAGCCGCCGCCGGCGGCCCGCTTGCCGTGGTGCAGGACGGCGACATGATCGAACTGGACGTACCGAACCGCCGGCTGCATCTCGATATCCCGGGCGAGGAACTGGCCCGGCGGCTTGCCGCCTGGACGCCGCGGCACGAGCAATATGCCTCCGGCTATGCCTGGCTGCACCAGCAGCATGTCCAGGGTGCCGATACCGGCGCCGATCTCGATTTCCTCAAGGGCTGCCGCGGCGCCCCGGTGGGCAAGGATTCGCACTGATGCAGGTCGCGCTCGTCGGCATCGGCAAGATCGCGCTCGACCAGCATGTCCCGGCGATCGCCGCCAGTCCGGACTGGGAACTTGCAGCCACCGTCAGCCGCCATGGCGCGGTGCCCGGCATCCCGGCCTTCACCGATTTCGCGGCCTTCCTCGATGCCTGCCCCGGGGTATCGGTCGTCTCGCTCTGCCTGCCGCCGGTTCCCCGCTTTGCCTATGCCGAGGCGGCGCTGCAGGCCGGCCGCCATGTCATGCTGGAAAAACCCCCCGGTGCCACGCTGGCCGAGGTGCAGGAACTGGCGGCGCTGGCCGCCGGCATGGGTCTCACGCTCTACACCACCTGGCACAGCCGCATGGCCCGGGCGGTGGAGCCGGCGCGGGCCTGGCTGGCCGGCCGCAGGGTGCACCGGGCGCATGTCACCTGGCGCGAGGACGTGCGCAAATGGCACCCCGGCCAGGACTGGGTGTTCGAACCGGGCGGCATGGGCGTCTTCGATCCCGGCATCAATGCGCTGTCGATCCTGACGCATATCCTGCCCCGCCCCGTCCACATGACCGCCGCCACGCTGGAATTCCCGGAAAACCGCCAGACCCCCATCGCCGCACGGCTTGCCTTCACCGGCCAGGTCAGCGCCGATTTCGACTGGCGGCAGGAAGGCCCGCAGACCTGGGACATCAGCGTCGAAACCGACCGCGGGCCGTTGGCGCTGCGCCTGGGCGGCAATGTCCTGGAAATCGACGGTCGCGTCGTCGCCGGCGAACGCTCGATCATGGGCGAATATCCCGCCCTCTACGCCCGCATGGCCGATCTCGTCCGGGCCCGCGCCAGCGAGGTCGATCTCGCGCCGATGGTCCATGTCGCCGATGCCCTCACCCTCGGCCGCCGCCTTGTCACGGCGCCCTTCCACTTCTGATCTTCCTCTTGACGCAAATACCCTGCGGGGGTCCGGGGGTGCAAAACCCCCGGCGCGCCGCCAGCTGCCGGAGCCGCTGATGCCGCCTGGACATCATCTCATCGCCGGCCGCCGGGTGCCGGATGATGCCACGGCCGGCTCTGCCGCCGCCGATGGCCCGACCCCTGACCTCGCCCGCAGCACCCCGGCTGCTGTCGAACTGGCCTGCGCCGCGGCCGGGTCCGCCCTTGCCGCCTTCGCCGCCCGCTCTGGCACGGCCCGCGCCCGTTTTCTCGACAGCATTGCCGAGGCGATCGAGCTGCGCGCGGCGGCGATCACCGAGATCGGCATGCAAGAAACCGGCCTGCCCGCCGCCTGGCTCGCGGCCGAGCGTGGCGATGCCGTCGGGCAGTTGCGCCGGTTCGCCGGCCATATCCGCCGGGGCGCAGCAGCTGGCCGCGGCCAGGACGATGCCACGCGCGCCGATGGCCCGTCGTGGTCCCGCCCCGGGGTGAAGCTGGCCTGGCGTCCGGTCGGTCCCGTCGCCCTCCTCGATGCCGCGAAGCTTCCGCGCGCCTTTTCCGCGGTCGGCGGCGACATGGCCTCGGCCCTGGCCGCGGGCTGCCCGGTGGTGGTCAAGGGCCATCCCGGCCATCCCGGCACGGCAGAGATCCTGGCCGAGGCGGTTGCCGAGGCGGCGCGTGCCGCCGGCATGCCCGAAGGCGTCTTCTCGCTGATCCAGGATGGCGGACGGATCACCGGCGAGGCGCTTGTTGCCCATCCGCTGATCCGCGCAGTCGGATTCGCCGGCCCGCAGGCCGAGGGGCGCGCGCTGTCGGGCCTCTGCGCCGTCGCCCGGCGTGAGCCGATCCCCTTCTTCGCCCGCCCCGGCGCGGTCAACCCGATGTTCCTCCTGCCCGCGGCCCTTGCCGCCCGGGCCGGGGTGATCGCCGGCGACTGGGCCGCCCGCCTGACCCAGCGGGCGGGGCAGTGCTGCGGCAGACCCGGCCTCGCCATCGTGATCGACGGCCCCGATGCCGACCGTTTCGTTGCCGCCAGCCGCGCCGCCCTGGCGGAGGCCGGCTCGCAGACCATGGCCAGCGGTGGCATTGCCGCCGCCTGTCGCCAGGACAGCGACCGGATGGCCGCGGGCAGGGGGGTGCGTGCGGTGCTGGCCCCGGCCGGCGGCGGGCGACGGGTCATGCCCTGCCTTCTGGAGGTCGCGGCCGCGGACTGGCTGGACGATCCGCTGCTGGCCGGAGAGGTCTTCGGCCCCTTCGGCCTGATCGTCCGTGCCCGCCATGCGGCCGAGATGCTGGATCTGGCACGCCGCCTGCCGGAACAGCGGAGCTGCATCCTCCATCTCGATCCGGCGGATACCGCGCTGGCGCAAAGCCTGATGCCGGTTCTGGAGCGCAGGGCCGGCCATGTGCTGGCCAACGGCTTTTCGACCGCGATCGCGGCCGGCGACGGCATGGCCCATGGCGGACCCAGTCCTGCCGGCACGAATTCCGCCGTCACATCGGCGGACAAGCTGGCGATCCGGCGCTGGCTGCGGCCGGTCTGCTACCAGAACCTGCCCGCAGATCTGTTGCCCACGGATCTGTTGCCCAGCGATCTGTTGCCTGCAGACCCGTTGTCGGAAGACCGGTGTGCATAGTCGGCCGGCCCAAGGGTTCGGGCGGGTTCGGCCCCCGGAAAGGCGGGGGCGCAAGGCGGCCCTGCGGTGGCCGTCTGCGCCGATTGACCGCGCCCGCCATGAGGCGTATGTCGCGGCCCGTGGTGCTTTGTGACCGGATTGCGGGCCACGTTAAACAATCCGCTAAAGAGGTGACGGGGTGCGCGCCGCCCCGCCGCCCGGTCTGCCACGTTGAGACCTGGGGAGCCAGACGATGACCGACAGCTGGAAGACGCGTACCAAACTGGTGCATCAGGGTAGCCGCCGCAGCCAGTACGGCGAAATGGCCGAGGCAATTTTCCTGACGCAGGGCTTCGCCTATGACAGCGCCGAGCAGGCCGAGGCGCGCTTCATCAAGGCCGGCGAGGACGAGTTCATCTATGCCCGCTACGGCAATCCCACGACCCGGATGTTCGAGGACCGGATCGCCGCGCTGGAAGGCACCGAAGATGCCTTTGCGACGGCAAGCGGGATGGCCGCCGTCAACGGCGCCCTGACGGCGATGTTGCGCGCGGGCGACCGGGTGGTTTCGGCGCGGGCGCTGTTCGGCTCCTGCCTCTACATCCTCGAAGAGGTGCTCGCCCGCTTTGGTGTCGAGGTGGTGTTCGTCGACGGCGCCGACCTTGATCAGTGGCGTGCGGCCGTCACGCCGGGAACCAAGGCGGTGTTCTTCGAATCGGTCTCGAATCCGACGCTGGATTTGGTCGACATCCGCGCCGTCTGCGACATCGCCCATGCCGCCGGCGCGGTGGTGGTCGTCGACAATGTCTTTGCCACGCCGATCTTTTCCCGCGCCGTCGATCTTGGCGCCGATGTGGTGGTCTATTCCACCACGAAACACATCGATGGCCAGGGCAGGGCGCTGGGCGGCGTGATCTGCGGCACGAAGGAATTCATCCGCAAGGTGGCAGAACCCTATCTCAAGCACACCGGGGCGGCGATGAGCCCCTTCACCGCCTGGATCATGCTGAGCGGCATGACAACGCTGGATCTGCGCTGCCGGGCCATGGCCAGTACTGCCGCAGAGGTGGCGCAAGCCCTGGAGTCGGCGACGAATGTGTCGCGGGTGATCTATCCGGGCCTGCCCGGTCACACCCAGCATGCGCTGGCCATGGCGCAGATGGGCACCGGCGGGACCGTCGTCACCTTCGAGGTGGCCGGCGGCAAGGAAGGCGCCTTCCGTTTCATGAACGCGCTGGAGATCGTCAAGATCTCGAACAATCTCGGCGATGCCAAGACCATCGCCACGCATCCCGCCACCACGACCCACCAGCGCCTGCCGCCCGAGCAGAAGGCCGCGCTCGGCATCACGCCGGGGCTGATCCGGCTGTCGCTGGGGTTGGAGGATCCGGCCGATCTGATCGCCGATCTGGCGCAGGCGCTGGCGACCGTCTGACGCCGGTGCCGATCGCCCTGGCGGCCGCCTGACCCCGCCAGGCGGCTGGCAATGCCGAAACCGCCGTTCCGCCGCGCGTTTGCCGATGTGCCTGCGCCGCGGCGGGCCGCGCCGGGCAGCGAATCGGCGGGTCCATCGCGACATCCGCGCCGCAAGTTCGGTTGCAACCTTGGAGGCGCGCCTGTTCCGCCCTATGTTGGCGGCACGCTCCCACGCACGGGAAGGAAACGCGCCATGACCATCCATATGCCCGAAATCGACCCGACGCCCACGCGCGCCGAGGTGGAAGAGGCCCTGCGCCTTCTGCGCTGCTGGGCGATCGGCGCCAGCGAAGAAGAAATCGCCGCGCTGGATCCGGCGGTCGGCAATCTGCTGCCGGAAAACGCCTATCCGGCGCTGAAGCGCGCCTATCCCGAGGATTTCGAGGCCGATGCCGCCTATCGTGCCACGCTGCCCGACCTGCAGAACGGCCCGGCCAGCCTGATCCGCGGCGCGCGGACCCAGATCCAGCATGTCGGTATCTCGAACTTCCGCCTGCCGGTGCGCTATCGCACCCGCGAAGGCGGCGATGTGGTGCTGGAAACCTCGGTCACGGGAACCGTCAGCCTGGAGGCCGAGAAGAAGGGCATCAACATGAGCCGGATCATGCGCTCGTTCTATGCCCATGCCGAAAGGGAATGCAGCCTGGAGGTGATTTCCTCGGCGCTGGATGCCTACAAGCGCGACCTCGGCTCGTTCGATGCGCGCATCCAGATGCGGTTTTCCTTCCCGATCCGGATGGACAGCCTGCGGTCCGGCCTGACCGGTTGGCAATATTACGACATTGCGATGGAACTGGTCGATCAGGGTGGGGTGCGGCGCAAGTTCGTCCATCTCGATTACGTCTATTCCTCGACCTGTCCCTGCTCGCTGGAACTGTCGGAACATGCCCGCCGGGTCCGCGGCCAGTTGGCCACGCCGCATTCGCAGCGGTCGGTGGCGCGGCTGTCGGTGGAATTGGTGGGGACCGAACGGCTGTGGTTCGAGGATCTGGTCGAACTGGCCCGCAGCGCGGTGGTGACGGAAACCCAGGTGATGGTCAAACGCGAGGACGAACAGGCCTTTGCCGAATTGAACGGTGCCAATCCGATCTTTGTCGAGGATGCGGCGCGGTCGTTCTGCGAGGTGCTGCGGGCCGATCCGCGCATCGGAGATTTCCGCGTGGTGGCCAGCCATCAGGAAAGCCTGCACAGCCATGATGCGGTGTCGGTGCTGACCGAGGGGCAGACCTTCGCCGCGGCCTCGCTGGATCCCGGACTTTTCGCCTCGCTCTATCACGTCGGCTGAAACGCCAGCCCAGCCGGCAGGACGTCACCGGAGCGGAAGAATGGCGCGGCGCGCGTCACGGCGCCCGCGCCATCGGTTTGCGAGGATCAGTCGCCGGACTGGATCAGGCTGGCGGGCGTGGTCCCGATGATGTGCTTCGGTGCGACAAGCAGCAGCATCGCACTGCCATAAACCAGCACAAAGACCAGCGTGGCCAGCACCGGGAAACGGGGCAGGCCGGTTTTTCGGCGTGGTGCCGCGGTGTCGGTCATCTCGTGTCTCCCTTCGGCAGCGCTTGGGGGTATCCTTGGGCCGATGGCAAAGCCTAGCATCGAATGGCAGTGCAAACATCCCCATGTTTCCGGCCGAATCGGAAAAATGTTCCGGATTTTCCTCATCGAAGAAGGAAGGATTCGAGCAGTATCCGGAACAGGCATATGTTAAGGAATATTATTCGCAAACGCAGCATCCGCGCCGCAATGCAAAAGGCCGGCCCGGAATGCCGGGCCGGCCCTTCGATCCCGCGCAGGGCGCGCCGATCAGTAGCAGATGTACCAGTATTCGCAGTAGCCATACCAGTCGCAGTAATATTCCCAGTAGCAGGCGCCGCGGGTCTTGGTTTCGGCCTCGTCCTTCAATGCGTCGACCTTGGCAGTGATCAGCGGGTCATCCTTGGCCAGGGCCGCAGCTTCGTCCAGCACGGCGGTCAGGTCGACCGGCTTGCCGCCGGTCTCGATGGTGGTGCCATCGGCAACCGCCAGCATCATCTGCACGCCGGCAATCATCGCCAGGGCGTCGCCCTTGGACCGACCGTAGTTGATCATGGCATTGGCGGTCTGCAACGTCGTGGCCTGCTCTTTTTCTGCCGCACCCTTCGGGGCGGCAGCCTCTTGGGCCATGGCGGGGGCGGCGGCCAGAACTGCGGCCGATACGGCAAAGGCGGTCAGAAAACGCTTCATCTTCATTCTCCCTAAGATTTTAAGATCAAGTCGCGCGTCCGCTGCAGTTTCGGGTGATGGATGCGGCCGGCTGAAACAGAGATTGCACCGGCCCACAGATTCCATCAAATGAAAAGGATCGTCATCTTGGCTGTCAAAGGCCGGATAACACCATGACGGGTAAGGATTCCATGACCCGCGCACGCCCGGCGCAACCCAGAGTTGGATTGCCCGGCGTGGAGTGTATCAGTTGCGCTGTCCGGCGAACCGCTCCTGCCAATCGGCCCGTTCCTCGTCGGTGATCTTGCGGAACAGGTTTTCCGGCACGGCGAAGTCCTGGCCGGGCTGCAGACGGTCAAGCGCCGCCTCGACATCGTCGGGCCAGGACCAGTCGTCGCAGCCCATCGCAGCCATCATCGCATCGGCCGCGTCGGGAATGAACGGCCGCGACAGCACGGCATAGAGCCGGATCAGGTTCAGCCCCAACCGCACGATGGTTGCGGCCCGCGCCGGGTCGGTCTTGATCGCGGCCCAGGGCGCGGCGAGCTGCAGATATTCGTTGCCGGCAACCCAGATCGCCCGCAGCTCGGCCGCCGATTTCCGGACCTCGATCGCATCCATCGTCTGTTCGTAGGCGCGCACCCGTTGGGTCAGATCGGCGATCAGCGCTGCCTCCAGCGGCCCCTGCGCGCCACCGTCCGGCACGCTCTCGCCCAGTTTCGAACGTGCGAATTTCGTGACCCGGCTGACGAAGTTGCCCAGCACATCGGCGAGATCCTTGTTCACCGAGGTCTGAAAGTTCTCCCAGGTGAATTCGCTGTCGGCGGATTCGGGGGCATGGCTCAGCAGCCACCAGCGCCAGTAGTCCGAGGGCAGGATCGACAGCGCCTGGTCCATGAACACCCCCCGCCCGCGGGAGGTGGAGAACTGGCCGCCATCGTAGTTCAGGTAGTTGAAGGACTTCAGGTAGTCGACCATCTTCCACGGCTCGCCCGAACCCAGGATGGTGACCGGAAAGGACAGGGTGTGGAAGGGTACGTTGTCCTTGCCCATGAACTGGTAATAGGTCACGTCCGCAGCGCCTTTGTCGGTGCGCCACCAGCGCTCCCAGCCAAGCCCCGATCCGGCACCCGCGCCGGCATCGACCCATTCCTGCGCGCAGGCGATATATTCGATGGGTGCATCGAACCAGACATAGAAGACCTTGCCCTCCATCCCCGGCCAGGGCTGGTCGCCCTTCCGGACCGGAATGCCCCAGGCCAGGTCGCGGGTGATGCCGCGGTCCTGCAGCCCGTCGCCATCGTCCAGCCATTTCAGTGCGATCGAGGTTGTCAGCACCGGCCAGTCGGTCTTCGAGGTGATCCAGGTGCGAAGCTCGTCGCGCATGGCGGACTGGCGCAGATAGAGGTGCCGGGTCTTGCGCAGTTCCAACTCGCTCGAACCCGAGATCACCGAATGCGGATTGATCAGGTCGGTCGGATCCAGCTGCTTGGTGCAGTTGTCGCATTGGTCGCCCCGGGCCGACGGATAGCCGCAGTTCGGGCAGGTGCCCTCGATGTAGCGGTCGGGCAGGAAGCGGTTGTCCGGCACCGAATACATCTGCTCGGTCTCGCCCTCGCGGATCAACCCGCGCGCGTCCAGCGCGCCGGCGAAATGCTGGGTCAGCCGGTGGTTCTGCTGCGAGGACGAACGGCCAAAATGGTCGAAGGACAGCCG
Organism: Paracoccaceae bacterium; assembly: GCA_014879735.1. GTDB lineage: Bacteria > Pseudomonadota > Alphaproteobacteria > Rhodobacterales > Rhodobacteraceae > Pseudogemmobacter. Next base: position 6,563 of record JACSRN010000035.1, on the reverse strand, counting down.
GAAACCGCGGGCGATCTCGGCCTGCACCTCATGCATTTCGGCACAATATTCGGCCACGGGCTTGCCAGCCTTCAGCGCAGCCAGTTCGGCAGGCGTGCCATGTTCATCGGTGGCGCAGAGAAACAGCACCTCGTTGTCGCGCGCGCGCATGTAGCGGGCGAACAGATCGGCCGGCAATTGCGAGCCGACAAGATTGCCCAGATGCTTGATCCCGTTGATATAGGGGATGGCGGAGGTGATGAGAATCCGTGCCATGGCGCGCCCTTTCGACCCGTTCGGCGCGGGGTTTAGCGCGCGGCCGCGCCAAGGGCCAGAGTCTTGCGCAGACCCTGGCGATTGCGTGGCCCCGCCGCGGCCGGGAATTTTTGCCTCCGGCGGGGATATTTTGCCAGAGAAGAAGGTAGTCGGCCCGGCTTTTCCGCATAACCTTCTTCTCTGCCCAAATATCCCGGGGTGCGGGGCAGCGCCCCGCTCCTGCCCGGCTTGCCAGTCCCGCTGGCTTGGCTAGTCTCTGGCGCGAAGGGACCTGCGCATGAAGATGATTCCGCTTGGCCGTACTGGCCTTACCGTTTCCGAACTCTGTCTTGGCACCATGACCTGGGGCAGCATGAACGACGAGGCCGAGGGGCACGCCCAGGCCGACCTTGCCTTTGACCGTGGCGTCACCTTCTGGGATACGGCCGAGATGTATCCTGTGGCCCCGGTCCGGGCGGAAACCGCCGGGCAGACCGAAACGATCATCGGCAACTGGCTTGCCGCGCGCGGCGGGCGGTCGCGGCTGGTGATTGCGACCAAGGCTGCCGGCCGGGGCGAGATCCTGCGGCCCGGCGAGCCGGTCACGGGCCGGTCGCTGCGCGCGGCGCTTGAAGGCTCGCTGCGGCGGCTTCGCACCGATTACGTCGATCTCTATCAGATCCATTGGCCGAACCGGGGCAGCTATCATTTCCGCAAGATCTGGGATTATGCGCCCCGCGCCATCGACAAGGCGGCCGAGACGGCGCAGATGACCGATATCCTGACCACGGCCAAGACATTGATCGACGAGGGCAAGATCCGCGCCATCGGCCTGTCGAACGAAACGGTCTGGGGGGCGGCGCGCTGGCTGCATCTGGCCGATACGCTGGGTCTGCCCCGGATGGCCACGGTGCAGAATGAATATTCGCTGTTGTGCCGCCAGTTCGATTCCGACTGGGCCGAACTTTCGCTGGTCGAGGACATGCCCCTTCTGGCCTTCTCGCCGCTGGCGGCCGGGCTTCTGACCGGAAAATACGCCGGCGATGTCACCCCCGAGGGAACGCGGCGCGCACGCACGCCCGATCTGGGCGGGCGGATCACCGCGCGGGTCTTTCCGGCGGTTGCGGCCTATCTGGGGGTTGCGGCACGGCACGGTCTCAACCCCTGCCAGATGGCCATCGCATTCTGTCGCGGCCGGCCCTTTGCGACGATCCCGATCCTTGGCGCCACCTCGGTCGAGCAGCTGGAAACAGATCTCGGCGCCGAGGGGCTGGTGCTGCCGCCCGAGGTTCTTGCCGATATCGACGCGGTGCATCGGGCCTATCCGATGCCCTATTGACGGCTTGCGGGCGGGGGCGGTTTCGGGGCACATCTGTGCCTGGGCAGAAACGGCGGGAAGCCGATGGCTGGTGTGTTTCCAAATCTCGCAGCAATCGCCGCCGTTCTGGTTCTGGCAGCCTGTCAACTTTCCCTGCCGGGCGGCGGCGCGGCACCGGCAGCACCCGATCCGGTCACGGGCGGCGCGATCGAGGTGACGGCGCTTGACGCCGCCCCTTCGGCCAAGGCGGCGGCGGTGATCCACCGGCCCGGTCCCGGGACGCCGCGGCCGCGTGCCCGGCCGGGCAGGGCCGCGGCTCCCCAGCCCGGGCCGGAGGCGGCAGCGCCGGTCGCCGCGCCGAAGGCCGCAGCGCCAAAATCCGAAGCGCAGCTTGGCTGCGGCAAGCGCGGCGGGCGCTGGATCGAGATCGGCAAGAGCGGGGCCTTCGCCTGCGTGACGCCGGTGAAGGATGCGATGAAGGAATGCACGCGGGGCACGCAATGCGAGGGCGACTGCCTCGCACGGTCGGGCAGTTGTGCGCCCTACCGGCCGTTGTTCGGCTGCAACGAGATTCTGGACGACAGCGGGCGGAGGATGACGCAATGCCTCAACTGATCCGCCGGCTGGTGGTGGCGACGCTGCTGGCAGGGTGTTCCGCGCCGCCGCTGATGGTGCAGGCATTTCGTCCGGCGGATGCCGGGATATGGTCGGCTGCGGCCTTTGCGCCCGACCGGATTGTCGGGCGCTGGCGGCAGGTTGCGACCTATGCCGCGGGGCCGGCCCCGGGTTGCGCCCCTGGCGCGGTCGAGTTCACCCGTGGTGCGGCGGCGGGGCTGGAGATCCGGGCGCGGCTTTGCCTGAACGGGGCGCAGATCGCGGTCGCGGGGCCTGTCACCCTGGCCGGGCCGGGGCGGCTCCGGGTTCCCGGCATGGCCGATTGGTGGGTGATCTGGGCCGATTACGACTATCGCACGCTGGCCATCGCCACACCGGATGGCCGGTTCGGCTTTGTGCTGGACCGTGGCGCGATCCCGTCCGACCGGCTGACGGCGGCGGCAGAGATCTTTGACTTCAACGGCTATGACAAGGCGCGGCTGCGCCCGTTCTAGGGTGGCGCGTCCCGGGGTGGCGGCAGTTCGCGGTCTGCCCCGGCAGTTGCCGCGGATCCGCCGGTCTGCAGAAGCCGGCGCAGATAGCCTGCCGCCTCACGCGCGCCGATGCTGGCGCCCCGGACCAGCCCGTCGACATGTGCTGCAAAGATCTCGATCCGGGCCGGGTCGCGAAACACCAGGAAGTTGCGTCCGAGATAGAGCGCCGCGAGCTTCGGCCCGAAGATGGTGACGGGTGCCGAAAACAGCATCCGCGCATCGTAGAGGCAGAGCCGGAGCCGGGGGTAGAGGGTGTCGCAGAGATCCGCCATGCGGGCGATCTGTGCGGTGCGGATCGCCGGGGCCAGGGCGCTGTAATAGCCCGAACCCTCGGCCAGCGCCTGCACCTCATGCAGCGCCACGGCGATTTCATAGTCGGATCCGGACCCCCGCATCCAGGCCAGCCGCTCCTCGAAGGACCGCAGGGCCTGTTCGGGACTGCGGCCGAGATGGCCGGCATATTCCCATTCCACCATCTCGCGGGTCTTCAGCATGTCTGGCAGCAGCGCCGGCACATGGCGGATCTTGTAGCCGGCGGCCTCGCGGTGCCAGGCGAAGATTGTCTCGTCGATCAGCGCGCGGGCGGCCTCGGTGACAAGGGTTGCGGCGGCAAGCAGGTCGTCGGCGGGTTCGGGGCGCGCCGACAGCCCGAGAAGCCAGTCGCAGGACACCCCCAGCGCCGCGGCGCAATCGGCGGCGAGCTGGGCATTGGGCAGCCGCGTGCCGCCCGCCAGCAGTGCCGAGACGGTGGAGCGGTCGACCCCCGTCGCCCGGGCCAGTGCCGCCTGCGACAGCCCCGTGCGGGCCATCGCGGCGGTCAGGCGCAGGCGGAACAGCGCGGCACGGTCGCGCTTGTCGATCGATGCTTGATTGGGGTTGTGCGAAATGACGTCACCTGCAGACTAAAATCATCAATGTTTGACTTTCGCCTATTAACTTCCGAATTCCCACCTGTCGCCGCAAGTGATATTTCCGGCATGAAACCACCCCTGACCGAGGGACCGCCTTGCGCATCGAATCTGCCTCTCCGGTGGCCGAATGGCCGACCTTCGCCCTGCTGGCCGCGACCTATGCGCTTTTCGCGCTGGGGACGACGGTGCTCTGGACCTGGTCGCCGGTTCTGGCCGTGGCGGCAACGGCCATTGCCATCGCCCAGCATTCCTCGCTGCAGCACGAGGCGCTGCATGGCCATCCCCTGCGCAATGCCACGCTGAACCATCTGCTGGTCTTCCTGCCGATCGGCTTTTTCTATCCCTATCTGCGGTTTCTCGACACCCATCTTGCGCATCACCACGACCCGATCCTGACCGATCCCTATGACGATCCCGAATCGAACTATCTCGACCCGGCGGTCTGGGTGCGACTGCCGCGATGGTGGCAGCGGATATTGCGGGCGAACAACACCCTCGCCGGCCGTTTGCTGCTGGGGCCACTGATCGGCTATCTGGCTTTCCTGCGGGGCGATCTGCGGGCGATCGCAGCGGGCGACCGCAGGGTGCTGTGGTCCTGGGTGCTGCATGCCATCGGGCTGGCGCTGGTGCTGGGCTGGCTCCTTGTCTTCGGGGCGATGCCGGTCTGGGCCTGGCTCCTGTCCTGCTATTTCGGTGCGGCCCTGCTGAAGATCCGCACCTTTCTGGAACATCGCGCGCATGAACTGCCGCGCGCGCGCACCGTGCTGATCGAGGACCGCGGGCCGCTTGCGCTGCTGTTTCTGAACAACAACCTGCATGTGGTGCATCACATGCACCCCGCCGTGCCGTGGTATCGCCTGCCCGCGATGTATCGCGAGAACAAGGTACATTACCTGCGCCGGAACGACGCCTATGTCTATCGCAGCTATGGCGAGATCTTCCGCCGCCATCTGCTGCGGGCAAAGGATCCCGTGCCGCATCCGGTCTGGCCGGTGTGGAAGGGCGGCGAAGACCATTAGCGCTCCGCAGCGTCTCGACCGATCGGCCGCGGTGCGCGGCGGCGGCCGATGGGCAGGTCCGGCTTTACCCCTTGGCGTGGCCAGCGGCAGCTGATCTGTTGCGCTGGATCGGCAGAACTTTGGCCGGGGGCGGACCGGGCCCGAACGCAAGCCCTGTCACAGAACGCGATCCGGATATCGGGCGACCCGGCTGCCATCAACTTTCAGGCCTGCGGCGCTGTCACTTTTTGCGGGCAGTCTCGGGGGGCAGGCGATGACCACGCGGATACCGTCCCGCCTGCGCCGCAGCCCGGGCCGTCAGAGCGGGATGCGTCTAGGGCGTGGTTCGCCGCCGCTTCGACCGCTTTACCAGGCTCGACGGTGCCAGGCTCTGGGCATCGGCGACCCGCCGCACCGTCTCGCCCGCGTCAAGGCGCGCCACCGCGTGCGCCCGGATATCCATCGACAGGAGGTTTGTCAGGAAGGCCGGTCTCCGATCCCAGCCCCCATGGTCAGTCAGAATCCCGATCAGGAAGGGTTCCCCTGCGATCCTTCAAGCGTCATCCCGCTCTAGAGCGCGCGCCAGCCGATATCGGTTCGGCAAAAGCCGCCGGGCCAGTCGATCGCGCCCACCATGGCATAGGCGGCATCGCGTGCCTCGCGCAGCGAGGAGCCGCGGGCCGTGACGTTCAGCACCCGCCCGCCATTGGCGACCACCTGCCCGTCCTTCAAGGCCGTCCCGGCGTGGAAGACCATATGCCGGCTGTCGGCGGGCAGGATGTCGAGGCCGTCGATGCGGCCGCCCTTTTCATAGGCACCCGGATAGCCCTGCGCGGCCATCACCACGGTCAGCGCATGATCCTCGGCCCAGTGAACCTGCGCTTGCGCCAGCCGTTCCTCGGCGCAGGCCAGCATCAGATCCAGGGCCTGCCCCCCCAGCCGCATCATCAGCACCTGCGCCTCGGGATCGCCGAAGCGGCAATTGTATTCCACCAGCCGGACCCGGCCGCCCTCGATCATCAGCCCGGCGTAGAGCACACCCTGATAGGGTGTACCGCGCCGCGCCATTTCGCGGATCGTGGGCAGCACGATCTGCTCCAGCGCCTGGCGCTGGAGGTCGGGGGTCAGCACCGGCGCAGGGGAATAGGCACCCATGCCGCCGGTGTTCGGCCCGGTGTCGCCGTCGCCCGCCCGCTTGTGGTCCTGCGCGGTGCCAAAGGGAAGGACGGTCTCGCCATCGGTCAGGACGAAGAAACTCGCCTCTTCGCCGGCCATGAACTCCTCGATCACCACTTCGGCACCGGCCGCACCGAACTCGCCGCCGAACATGTCGTCGATGGCGGCCAGCGCCTCGGCTTCGGTCAGGGCGACGATCACGCCCTTGCCGGCCGCCAGACCGTCCGCCTTGACGACGATCGGTGCGCCGACACGGCGGATGTGGTCACGGGCGGGCCCGGCCGCGGTGAAGCGGGCATAGCTGGCGGTGGGGGCGCCGCAGGCGTCGCAGATTTCCTTGGTGAAACTCTTGGATGCCTCGAGCCGGGCCGCGGCCTGCGACGGGCCGAAGGTCAGGATATCGGCGGCGCGAGCGGCGTCGGCCACACCGGCGGCCAGCGGCGCCTCGGGGCCGACGATCAGGAAGTCGATGGCGTTTTCGGCGCAGAATGCGACCACTGCCGCGCCATCGAGGATGTCGAAGGTGGCGCATTCCGCGATGGCCGCGATGCCGGCATTGCCCGGGGCGACGATCAGCCGGTCGACCCGCGGATTCTGCTTTGCGGCCCAGGCCAGGGCATGTTCCCGCCCGCCGCTGCCGAGAATGAGGATGTTCATCGCCGTCCGCCCCTTGGTTCTTCCCGGCCTGATAGGGGCGGCGTCGTTTCCAGGCAAGCCGGCGCCGCAGCGCGCGCGCCGATTTCTTTGAAGAAATCGGCCCTGACCCTTCGAAGGGTCA
>JACSRN010000026.1 GCA_014879735.1 Paracoccaceae bacterium | reverse complement strand
CGCCCTTGTAGTGCATCACCATCTGCGGGAAGGCGATCACCACTGCGATCATGAAAAGCTGGATCACCAGGAAGGGGATCGCGCCCAGATAGATCTGGCTGGTCCGCACCGGCGCCATGGTCCTGCCCGTCACCTTGTCCTCATAGGGCATCCGCGGTGCGACCGAGCGCAGGTAGTGCAGCGCGAATCCGAAGGGCGGGTGCATGAACGAGGTCTGCATGTTCACGGCCAGGATCACCCCGAACCAGATCAGGTCGATGTCAAGCGCCAGCGCCGGGGCCACCAGCAGCGGCACGATGATGAAGGCAAGCTCGAAGTAATCGAGAAAGAACGCCAGGAAGAACACCAGCAGCGAGACCACGATCAGAAAGCCCAACTGGCCGCCGGGCAGCGAGGTCAGCAGATGTTCCACCCAGAGATGGCCGTTCACGCCGTAAAACGTCAGCGAGAACATCCGCGCGCCGATCAGGATGAACATCACGAACGAGGCCAGCCGGGTGGTCGAGGCGACAGCCTGGCTGACGACGGTCCGGCTGAGACGGCCCTTGGCCGCCGCCAGCACCAGCGACCCCATCGCCCCCATCGCGCCGCCCTCGGTCGGGGTGGCGATGCCGAGAAAGATCGTGCCGAGCACCAGAAAGATCAGCGCCAGCGGCGGGATCAGCACGATGATCACCTGCTGGGCCAGGCGGCTCATCAGGTTCAGCCGCAGCGCCTTGTCGGCCAGCGCGCCCAGATAGATCACGATCACGCCCACCGCAAAGGCCAGCATGTCGGCATTGGTGCCCTGCGTCGGTTCCAGCCAGCGATAGGCGACCCAGGTCACGCCGGCGCAGATCACCAGCGCCACCAGCAGCGACCGGATCCCGGAGCCCAGCGTCCGCGCCTCGGGCGGCAGCGACGGCACGTTCTGCGGCTTCACCAGGGTGAGTATGAAGACATAGAGGAGGTAGAGGCCGGTCAGCACCAGCCCCGGGACCAGCGCGCCGGCATACATGTCGCCCACCGACCGGCCAAGCTGGTCGGCCAGCACGATCAGGACAAGACTGGGCGGGATGATCTGCGCCAGCGTTCCCGAGGCGGCGATCACCCCCGCCGCGGTGGCGCGGTCATAGCCGTAGCGCAGCATGATCGGCAGCGAGATCAGGCCCATGGCGATGACCGAGGCGGCAACGACGCCGGTCGTGGCGGCAAGCAGCGCACCGACGATGACCACCGCATAGGCAAGGCCGCCGCGCACCGGGCCGAACAGCTGGCCGATGGTGTCGAGCAGATCCTCGGCCATGCCGGAGCGTTCGAGGATCACCCCCATGAAGGTGAAGAAGGGAATGGCCAGCAATGTCTCGTTGGACAGCACGCCCCAGAACCGTTCCGGCATCGCCGCCAGCAGCGGCCAGGACAGGTTGATCGTGCCGTTCGACAGCGGCGCCAGTTCGACGCCGATGACGAAGAACAGCAGGCCATGCGCCGCCAGCGTGAAGGCGACGGGATAGCCGAGCAGCAGGAAGAAGATCAGCGAGATGAACATGATGGGCGCCATGTTCTGGGCGATGAGTTCCATCATTTCTTGATTTCCCCGATCAGGGCGTCGGCTTCGGTGGTAATGGGATCATGCGATGAGACGAAGGGGGTAGGGTCGGGGATCAGCCCCCGCATCACCGCGATCTTCTTGATGATTTCCGAAACGCCCTGCAGCGACAGCATCACGAATCCGGCCAGCAGGATCGCCTTGGCCGGCCAGATGACCAGCCCGCCGGCATTGGTCGAAACCTCGCCCGAGAGGAAGGATTTCACGGTATAGGGCCAGAGATACCACACCATCAGCAGCGAGAAGGGCATCAGGAACAGCAGATGGCCCAGCAGGTCGATCCAGTTCTGCGCCCGGCGCGACAGGTTGCCGTAGATCAGGTCGATGCGAATATGCTCGTTCTGCTTCAGCGTCACCGCGGCGGCCAGCATGAAGGCGGCGCCGAACAGATACCACTGCGCCTCAAGCCAGGCATTCGAGGAATATTGCGGCGCCAGCTTGCGGACGATAGCGTTTCCGGCGCTGATGATCACCGCGGCCAGAATGGCATATCCCGCTGTACGGCCGATGAATTCGTTCAGTCGGTCTATGCCCCGCGACAGGGACAAAAGTCCGTTCATTGGCAGGCCCTCCCCTGGTCCGGTCCCTTTCCGGCCCTGTTTCAGGGCAGGAGGTCCGGTCGTTTTCTTCCTGTCAGCTATGGATGAGCCGGTTCGGCCCGTCAACGGTCTGCCAGATTTCGGTAAGTCGTTCTTACCAATCTGCCTGTTTTTGCGCCGTTTTCGCCCGGATGGCGGCGCCGGTCAGCCCCCCGTCTTCCCTCCGGCTGCCCCCGGTCCCGTGCACCTCAGCGCCGTGTCGGCTGCGCTTCGGGCAGCGAGATGCGGGCAACCTGTTCGGCGATCGGATCCACCGACAGCGGATGCAGTTCCGCCCGGTGGTCGGCCGGATCGCCCAGCGGCACCCACTGGCCGCCCTTGTAGATCTCCAGCGCGCCGAAGGTGGCCTTGTAGCCCATCTTGCGGCTGCCCGGAACCCAGTAGCCCAGATAGACATAGGGCAGGCCGGCCTCGCGCGCGATCTCGACATGGTCGAGGATGACATAGGTGCCGAGCGAGGCGTCCGTCCGGTTCGGGTCGTAGAAGGAATAGACCATGCTCAGCCCGTCATCGAACACATCCGTCAGGCAGACGGCGGACAGCGGGCGGCCGCTTTCGCCCGGGCCGGCCGGCCTGGAATATTCGATCACGCGGCTGCGGATCGGCGTTTCCTCGATCATCGCCGCGAATTCGAAGATGTCCATGTCGGCCATGCCGCCATCGGCATGGCGATGGTCAAGGTAACGGCGGAACAGCTGGAACTGGTCGTCGGTGGCCCAGGGGCTGGTGGCATTGCGCCGCAGGTCGGCGTTGCGGCGCAGCACCCGGCGCTGCGTGCGGCTGGGCTGGAAATCCGCCACCCGGATCCGGGCCGACAGGCAGGCCGAGCATTCGGTGCAGGACGGGCGGTAGAGCACGTTTTGGCTGCGGCGAAAGCCCTGCTTCGACAGCGCGTCGTTCAGCCGCTGCGCATATTCGCCCTGCAACGCAGTGAACAGCTTCCGCTCCATCCGCCCGTCAAGATAGGGGCAGGGCTGCGGGGCGGTCACATAGAATTGCGGCGCGATGGGAAGGGTGTGGCGCATCGGGCAGTGTCTGGGAGGGGTGGGAAAAGCGGCATCGGCCTTGCGGCCACGCGAGGGAGCCTAGCAAGGCGCAGGCCGTCCGCCAAGCCCGGATCAGGCAGAAACCCCGGCAAAATGGCTGCCCGCCCGGGGTATTCCCGGGCGGGCGCGGTCTGGTCGGCGGTCTGGCGCCGGTCGTGGCTTGCAGGAGGCCGGGCGTCGGGCGGCGGTATCGGCCCTCTCCCCCGGGGCCGGCGGCGCTCAGTATTCGCCGCGGCGGCTGTCGGCGGTGTCGGCGGCCGTTTCGGGGCTGCGGGCCTCGGGGCCGGTCTCGGTGGCCGCGCGGCTGGTGCGGGCACGTTCGTCCATGAAGCTGTCGAACTCCGATTTGTCACGGGCCTCGCGCAGGCGCTGCAGGAAGGATTCGAAGGCTTCCTGCTCGTCCTCCAGACGCTTCAGCGTCTCGGCCTTGTAGGTGTCGAAGGCGGCATTGCCGGTGTCGCGATAGGCTGCCGCGCTCCAGCTGCGGCTGTGGTGCCGGTGTTGGCCGCGGCTGCGGCAAGCGGATCCGAACATCTGTTTCCCCCAGATCATGTAGAAGAGAAGCGCCAGGCCCACGGGCCAGAACAGGATGAACCCCGCCACCATGGCGGCGATCCAGGCCCATTTGCCCCGCTGGTCGAGCCAGGCCTCTCCCCGACGCAGAATCCGGACGGGGCCCGGTGCGGCAGAGTAAGTGGCGGTCGTGTTCATCGGTCGGTTCTCCGGTTTCTGTTGATGTGAATGGTCTTCACATTGACAAGATGCTCCCTTCCATGGCGGCAATCAAGGGGTGATGTGATGAATATTCACATTGGCGCCGGGCGGTCGTTTCTGCCCCCCGGGGAGGCAAATCCGCAGACCGCCCTGCCGGCCTCCCTGCGGATCTCGCGGCCGGTGCGAATCGGGCATTTGCAGGGGGGTGCGCGTGATGCGCGCGGTTTCTCGGTCAGAACGGGCGCCGCGTCAGCCGGTGCAGAAGGCGGCCGGGGCGGCACCGGCGGCGCGGGCCAGTGCGCGCGGATCGGCGGGGAAGATGTGGCGCGGCGTACCCGCGGCGGCCCAGACCTCGGTGAAGTCAAGCAGCCGTGGGTCGATCCAGACCGGCAGCGGTTCCAGATGGCCCAGTGGCGCCACGCCGCCGATGGCAAAGCCCGTCACCCGCCGCACCGTCTCGCCATCGGCCCGGCCGAGCGTCTCTCCCGCAAGCGCCGAGGCCGGCACGGGATCCACCCGGTTGCCACCGGCGGTCAGGAACAGGTAGAGCCGGCCGCTTTCGCCCTGAAACAGGATCGATTTCACGATCTGGTCCAGCGCGCAGCCCGCCGCCGCGGCCGCCTGTTCGGCGGTCCGGGTCTCTGCCGGCATCTCGACCGGGCGGCCGGGCAAGCCGGCTGCGGCAAGGGCGGCGGTCACGCGGGCAAGGCTTTTCGACATCGCGGTCTCCTTTCGCGGGCCAGTCCAGTTTCACGGGGCAGTGCAGTTTCGCGCACCAGTCCAGTTTCACGGGCCGGCCCACTTTTGCCGGCCAATCCAGTTTCGCGGCCCAATCCACCTGCCCATGGCGCCGGCGTCAAGCCGTCGCGCGCCGCCCCCGCGGTTCGCGCGTCTTGCACCGCCGCCCCCGTTGACCGCGCCGGCGCCGCACCCCATGGTGCGCGCCATGACCGACCGCAGTTTTGCCGCCCGCCTGACGCGCCAGCCCCTGGCCTTCGACCCCGCCGCCGCCGCCGATGCCGCGGCCGGTTTTGCCGACCAGCCCGCCGCGATTCGCGACCTTCTGGCGGCCACCGCCGGGTGTTCGCCCTATCTGAAATCGCTGATGGAGATCGAGGGCGACTGGCTGCGCGCCGCGCTGTCCGTCGCCCCCGAGGATGCGATGGGCGCCATCCTGGCCGAACCCAGCGAGGCCGGCCTCGATACGCTGGGATCGGCCCTGCGGCAGGCCAAGCGCCGCACCGCCCTGCTGGCCGCGCTCTGCGACCTGGGCGGGGTCTGGCCGCTGGAGGATGTCACCGGCGCGCTGACCGCGCTGGCCGACACCGCGGTCGATCTGTCGATGAAATGGCTGGTGGCCGAGGAAATCCGCCGCGGCAAGCTGCCCGGCGCGCGGGCCGAGGATGCCGAGACCGCCGGGGGCATGTTCGCGCTGGCCATGGGCAAGATGGGGGCGGGGGAGCTCAACTATTCCTCGGATATCGACCTGATCTGCCTGTTCGACGAGACCCGCTACGGCGAGGACAGCGCCGAGGCCCGCGCGGCCTTCATCCGCGTGACCCGCAAGATGACGGCGCTGCTGTCGGATGTGACGGCCGAGGGCTATGTCTTCCGCTCTGACCTGCGGCTGCGCCCGGATGCCAGCGTCACGCCGGTCTGCCTGTCCACCGCCGCCGCCTATGCCTATTACGAGGCCGAGGGTCGCACCTGGGAACGCGCGGCCTATATCAAGGCGCGGCCCTGCGCCGGCGATCGCGACGCCGGCCAGCGCTTCCTCAATTCGCTGACGCCCTTCGTCTGGCGCAAGCACCTCGACTTTGCGGCGATCCAGGATGCGCATGACATGCGGCTGCGCATCCGCGACCACCGCGGGCTGCATGGCCCGGTCACGGTGGAAAACCACAACATGAAGTTGGGGCAGGGCGGGATCCGCGAGATCGAGTTCTTTACCCAGACCCGGCAGCTGATCGCCGGCGGGCGCGACCCCGACCTGCGCGAGCGTACCACGCTGGGCGGCCTGTATGCGCTGGCCGAAAAGGGCTGGATCCCGGGCGCGGTGGCGGCAGAATTGTCCGATCTCTACCGCGCGCATCGCGAGGTCGAGCACCGGCTGCAGATGGTGAACGACGCCCAGACCCATACACTGCCGGCCACCGCCGAGGGCGTGGCCCGCATCGCGGCCTTCTTCGGCGAAAGCGACGCCGATTTCCGCGCCGGGCTTCTGGACCGGATCGCCTGCACCGACCGGCTGACCGAGGGCTTCTTTGCCCCGCAGGCCGCCGAACAGGGCCCCGAACTTTCCGAGCGCGCCCGGCAGATCGTTGCCGGCTGGCAGCATTATCCCTGCCTGAAATCCGATCGGGCGCGGGCGATCTTCCGCCGCCTGGCGCCGCAACTGCTGCGCCGCCTCGATCGCGCGACCAATCCCGACGAGGCGCTGGTGGCGCTGGACGGCTTTCTGGCCGGCCTGCCGGCGGGGGTGCAGATCTTCTCGCTCTTCGAGGCGAACCCCTCGCTGGTCGACCTGATCATCGACATCGCCGGCACGGCCCCGGAACTGGCGCAATACCTGTCGCGCAATGCCCGTGTCCTTGATGCGGTGATCGGCGGCAGCTTCTTTGCGCCCTGGCCCGGTGTGCGGGGCCTGTCGGCCGATCTGGCGCGGCGGCTGGGCGAGGCAGAGGATTACGAGCGCCGGCTCGATGCGGCGCGGGCCTGGGCCAAGGAATGGCACTTCCGCGTCGGGGTGCACCACCTGCGCGGGCTGATCGATGCCGACGAGGCGGGCAAGCTCTATGCCGATCTGGCCGAGGCGGTGGTGGCCGGCCTCTGGCCGGTGGTGCTGGGCGATTTCGCGGCCCGCCATGGTGCCGCGCCGGGGCGGGGCGCGGTGCTGCTCGGCATGGGCTCGCTGGGGGCGGGGCGGCTGAATGCGGCCTCTGATCTCGACCTGATCCTGATCTACGATGCCGCGACGGCCGAACAATCCGAAGGCCGCCGCCCGCTGCCCGTCCGGCAATATTATGCGCGGCTGACGCAGGCCATGGTCACGGCGCTGTCCGCCCATACTGCAGAGGGCCGGCTCTACGAGGTCGACGTGCGGCTGCGCCCCTCGGGGCGGCAGGGGCCGGTGGCAACCTCTCTCGAAGCGTGGAAAAGCTATCAGCAGACCGAGGCCTGGACCTGGGAACATCTGGCGCTGACCCGTGCGCGGGTCGTTGCCGGCGAGGCGGCGCTGGCCGGCGAGGTCGAGGCCTTTCGCCGCGAGATGATCGCCGAGGCCGGCCTGCGCCCGGGGGTCCGCGCCGATGTGGCCGACATGCGCCGGCGGCTGCAGGAGGCCAAGCCTGCGAAAGGCGAGTGGGAGGCGAAGAATGGCGCCGGCCGGATCATGGATATCGAGATCCTGGCCGAGATGACGGCGCTGATGACGGCAAACCCCGCCCGCGGCGTGGAGCGCCAGCTTGCCGGCGCGGGTGCCATCCTTGCCGTGGAAGACCGCGAGATTCTGCGCACCACCTATCATCTGCTGTGGCGCCTGCATTGTTCGGCCCGGCTTCTGACGGAAAAGCCGCTTGATCCGGCGGCTTTGGGCGAGGGCGGCCGCGCCTTTCTGCTACGTGAGACGGGCGAGGCGACCGAGGCCGCGCTGTCGGCCCGGCTGGCCTCGGCGGTTGCGCTTGCGGCGGGCGTGATCGCGCGGCAGTTTGGAGCAGGCTGATGGGGAGACGCGCAGTGCGGCTGGAAGAGGCGGATCCGAAGGGATTGGTTCGGGAAAGCTACCGGATCGAGGGGATCACCATCGGCGAATGCCGGTCGATCTTTCTCGACTGGTCGCTCAGCATAAGGGCGGGCACCGGCCTGCCGGATGCGCTGCGCGCGCTGATCGCCGCCTATGCGCTGGCGGCCCCCGACCATCCGATGAGCGGCGTGCTGCAGGCGGGCCTCGAGGCGCCGCCCGAACCCCGTCGCCGCGGCGGGCGCCTGGGACGACAGGCCGCCGCGGACTGAGACTGCAGGCCGCCGCGACTGAGACTGCCGCGGACCGAGGCCGGTCGGACGCGGGTTCAGCGGACGCGGACCGGCCAGATGTGGACTGGCGCAGACCCAGACCGGCCCAGATCCAGACCGGCCCAGACCCAGACCGGCCGGACGCGAATCGGCCAGATCCGGGCCGGCCGGATGCGCGGCAGAGATGCAGCCGACGCGCGGCCTTCGGCTCTGCCGCCGGCCGGCAGGCGCGGCCGCCGGGGTCTTGGCCCCCGGGGCCGTTGCGGGCGGGGGGTTCAGCCGCGCGGCAGGCTGGCGGCCTCGGCGGCAAGGGCGGTGATCGCCGCCCAGTCGCCCCGCGCCATCGCCTCCTTCGGTGCCACCCAACTGCCGCCGACGCAGAGGATGTTCTTCAGCCCGAGATAGTCGCGGGCGTTCTTCGCACCGATGCCGCCCGTCGGGCAGAAGCGGACCTGCGGCAGCGGCGAGCCGATCGAGCGCAGATAGGCCGCGCCGCCCGCCTGTTCGGCGGGAAAGAACTTCTGCGCGGTATAGCCCTGTTCCAGCAGCGCCATGATCTCGGAGGCGGTGGCCGCGCCCGGCAGCAGCGGCAGATCCGCCTCGGCGCAGGCGTCGATCAGCCGCTGCGTGGCGCCGGGCGAGACGCCGAAGGTTGCCCCCGCCGCCTTTGCCGCCTTCACATCGGCCGGGGTCAGCAGCGTGCCGGCCCCCACCTGTCCGCCCGCAACCTCGGCCATGGCGCGGATCGCGTCCAGCGCGCAGGGGGTGCGCAGGGTGATTTCCAGCGTCGGCAGGCCGCCGGCCACCAGCGCCTCGGCCAGCGGCCGGGCATGGGACAGATCCTCGATGACAAGGACCGGGACGACGGGCGCCAACCGGCAGATCGCTTCGGCGCGGGCGGATTGTTCGGCGGGGGTCATGGTATTCTCCTGGGCAGGCGGGCCGGATCGGCGGACCCGATCGGCGGGCTGGATCGGCGGGGTCGGCCCCGGGGGCTTTGCGCCCCCGGACCCCCGCAGGGTATTTCGGTCAAGAGGAAGAGGAAAGCCGGGCCGGGCATCATCCGGGCCGGGGGGTTTGGCCGGGTGGCCGGCGGCGGGACGGCTCAGAGCACCACGGCGGCGCCGGTTTCGGCCGGGCCGACGGCCGCGCGGAAGGCTGCGAACAATTCGCGGCCGAGACCGTGCTGGTTGGCCGACAGATCCGCCATGGCCGGCGGGCGGCTGTCGAAGTCGGGGGCGAGGCAGGTCAGCGTGCCCGCCACAGCGTCGAGCCGGACGAGGTCGCCGTCGCGCAGCCGGGCCAGCGGGCCGCCAGCCGCCGCCTCGGGCGAGACATGGATCGCTGCCGGCACCTTGCCGCTGGCACCAGACATCCGCCCGTCGGTGACGAGCGCCACCTTCAATCCGCGCTCCTGCAGCACCGACAGCAGGGGGGTCAGCGAATGCAGTTCGGGCATGCCATTGGCCTTCGGTCCCTGAAAGCGGACGACGACCACGGTGTCGGTGGTGAAGGCACCCTGGCGGAACGCCGCCTTCACCGCGGCCTGGTCGGAAAAGACCCGTGCCGGCGCCTCGATCACCTGCCGCTCGGGGGCGACGGCCGAGACCTTGATCACCCCGCGCCCGAGGTTGCCCGACAGGTGTTTCAATCCGCCGGTGGGCTGGAACGGGGCGCCGGCCGGGCGCAGGATCCGGTCGTTGAGGCTGGTATCCGGTCCCTTGGCCCAGGTCAGCCGCCCGTCCGTCAGTCGGGCCTCCTGCCGATAGGCCTGAAGCCCGTCGCCCGTCACGGTGCGGGCATCGGCATGCAGCAATCCCGCGTCGAGCAGCTGGGCGATGAGGAACTGCAGCCCACCGGCGGCCTGGAAATGGTTCACATCGGCAAGGCCATTGGGATAGACCTTGGCCATCAGCGGCACCGCGGCCGACAGGTCGTCGAAATCCTGCAGGTCGAGGATCACGCCGCTGGCCCGCGCCATGGCCGGCAGGTGCAGCACCAGATTGGTCGACCCCCCGGTTGCCATCAACCCGACGATGCCGTTCACATAGGCGCGTTCGTCGAGGATTTCGCCCGCCGGCCGATAATCGTTGCCCTGGGCGGTGATGGCCGCCGCACGGGTGACGGCGGCTTCGGTCAGCGCATCGCGCAGCGGAGTGCCGGGGTTGACGAAGCTGGCGCCGGGCAGGTGCAGGCCCATCACCTCCATCAGCATCTGGTTGGTGTTCGCCGTGCCGTAGAAGGTGCAGGTGCCGGGGCCGTGATAGCTGGCCATCTCGGCCGCCATCAGCTCGTCGCGGCTGCATTTGCCCTCGGCATAGGCATTGCGGACCCTGGTCTTCTCGTCATTGGCAATGCCGCTGGTCATCGGGCCGGCCGGGATGAAGACGGCCGGGATATGGCCGAAGGTCGCGGCCGCCATGACGAGGCCGGGCACGATCTTGTCGCAGACGCCGAGAAAGACGGCCGCGTCATAGCAGTTGTGGCTGAGGGCGACGCTGGCCGCGAGGGCAATCACATCGCGCGAGAACAGCGACAGCTCCATCCCGGGCTGGCCCTGGGTCACGCCGTCGCACATCGCCGGCACGCCGCCGGCAACCTGCAGCGTGGCGCCGGCCCGAAGGGCCGCGGCGCGCAGTCGCTCGGGGTAATTCTCATAGGGTTTGTGCGCCGAAAGCATGTCGTTGTAGGCGGTGACGACGCCGATGTTCGGGGCCCGGCATTCGGCGAGCGCGGGCTTTTCATCGCCCATGGCGGCATAGGCATGGGCCTGGTTGCCGCAGCCCAGATGCGCGCGCGCCGGGCCTGCGGCGGCGGCCCTGGCGATACGGTCGAGATAGGCGGTGCGGCTGGCTTCCGAACGGGCACGGATGCGGTCGGTCACACGGGCGACGACGGGGTCGAGAAGGGGCGGCGGCATGGATCCTCGCGCGGTTTGCAGGCTGGCGCGGCCGGCATAGCAGAAATTGTTAGCGCTAACAACCAGAATTTCCGGCAAGGCGGACGGGGGTACGGATGGCGACGTGGGTGGCGGCACGAAAGACGTGGCGGAAGGGGACCCGGGCTTTCCGCCCCCGACCGAAGGCGCTATGTCAGGGAGATGGAACCCGATCACACGCCCGCCGAGCCGTC
Organism: Paracoccaceae bacterium; assembly: GCA_014879735.1. Taxonomy (GTDB): domain Bacteria; phylum Pseudomonadota; class Alphaproteobacteria; order Rhodobacterales; family Rhodobacteraceae; genus Pseudogemmobacter. The sequence goes on along the minus strand of JACSRN010000026.1, from coordinate 17,523 downwards.
TCGCCATCCCATCGTTCGCCTGCGGCCCAAGGCCGAGGCGCGGGCGATCCGCCATGGCTTTCCCTGGATCTATGCCGATGAACTGGTGATGGACCGGCGCACGCAGGGCCTGGTGCCGGGCGCGCTGGCGGTGCTGGAGGATGCCGAGCGGCGGCCGCTGGGGCTGGTGACGGTGAACCCGGCCTCGAAGATCGTGGCGCGGATGCTGGACCGCGATGTCGGCGCCGAGGTGGACGAGGGCTGGTTCGCGATGCGCATCGCCCGGGCGCTGACCCTGCGCGAGCGGCTGTTCCGCATGCCCTATTACCGGCTGGTCCATGCCGAGGCCGATGGCCTGCCCGGTGTGGTGATCGACCGTTTCGGGCCGACGGCGGTGGTGCAGCCCAATGCGGCCTGGGCCGAGGCCCATCTGGCCGCGCTGGTGGCGGCGCTGGTATCCGTGACCGGGGTGACGACGGTGATCAAGAACGGCACCGGCCGGGCGCGGGGGCTGGAGGGCCTGCCCGAGGAGACGGTGGTGGTCCATGGTCCGGCGCCCGAAGGTCCGGTTGCGGTGCCGATGAATGGCGCAACCTACATGGCGGATCTGACCGGCGGCCAGAAGACCGGGCTGTTCTACGACCAGCGCGAGAATCACGCCTTTGTCGCGCGGCTGGCGCAGGGGGCACGGGTTCTGGACGTCTTTTCCCATGTCGGCGGCTTCGCCCTTGCCGCGCTGGCGGGCGGCGCGGAAAGCGCGCTGGCCGTCGATGCCAGTGCGGCGGCGCTGGCGCTGGCCACGCAGGGGGCCGAGGCGCAGGGCTGGGGCGGGCGGTTTTCCACCCGCCAGGGCGATGCCTTCGACCTGCTCGAGGCGCTTGGCCGCGAGGAGGCGCGCTACGATCTGGTGATCTGCGACCCGCCGGCCTTTGCACCGGCGAAGCCCGCGCTGGAGGCGGGGCTGCGCGCCTATGAGCGGCTGGCCCGGCTGGCCGCGCCGCTGGTGCGGCCGGCGGGCTATCTGATCCTGTGTTCCTGCAGCCATGCAGCGGATCTGACCGCCTTCCGCAATGCCAGCGCACGCGGGATAGGCCGCGGCGGACGGCGGGGCCAGATCCTCTACACCGGCTTTGCCGGCCCCGATCACCCGGTCCTGCCGCAACTGGCGGAAACCTCCTATCTCAAGGCGCTGGCCTTCCGGCTGGACGGATGAAGATGAAGGCGGTTCTCGACGCCTGCGTCCTCTATCCGACCGTCCTGCGCGAGATCCTGCAGGCGGCGGGCGAGGCGGGGCTGTACCAGCCGGTCTGGTCGGACCGCATCCTTGGCGAATGGGTGCGGGCGACGGCAAAGCTTGGCCCGGCGGCCCAGGTACAGGCCGAGGGCGAGGCCGCGGCCTTCGCCCTGGCCTTTCCGCGCGGGCGCGTTCCGGCGCAACCGGGTCTGGAGGCGCGGCTGATGCTGCCCGATCCGGCCGATGTACATGTGCTGGCCACCGCCATCGCCGGCAGCGCAGACGAGATCGTCACCTTCAACGCTGCCGATTTCCCCGGTCATGCGCTGGCGGCCGAGGGTGTCCGCCGCCGCGATCCCGACGGATTCCTGTGGGAACTGCAATCCGGCGCCCCCGAGGCGATGGCCGGGATCGTCGAGGCCGTGCGGGCAAAGGCCGAGGCGATCTCGGGCCGGCCGGTTCCGCTGCGGCCGCTGTTGAAGCGGGTTCGGCTGTTCCGGCTGGCCAAGGCGCTGGAGGCCTAGCCCGGGGGGCGCCGGCGCCTTTCACGCGGACCGGCCGCCGCCTGCTGCGCCGGCTGCCTGCTGTCCCGCCGCCTGCGGCGCCCGGTGGCGCGAAGGGCGAAGGCGCCCCCCCTGGGCAGGTGCGGGCGGGCCGGCGCCGGCCCGGGGCGGTCAGGCCCGCATCCGCCCGCCGTCGTCCCACAGCGGCGCCAGATGCACCCGTGCCGGCCGGCGCTCGCCCAGGATTTCCACCTCGAGCGCAAGGCCATCGGCCACCCGGTCGGCCGGGATGAAGCCCTGTGCGACCGAGGTGCCGGTCCAGTGGCTGAACCCGCCGCTGGTGCACCAGCCCACCACATTGCCATCCAGCCATATCGGCTCCCAGGCCACGACATCGGCATCGGCCGCATCAATGACGATCGGCACCAGCCTGCGCCGCGGCCCCGCGGCCTTTTCGGCGGTGGCGGCGGTCTTGCCGATCCAGTCTGCCGCCTTGTTCCAGGCGATGAAACGGTCAAGCCCGGTTTCGGCCGGTGTGTAGTCGGGGCTGAACTCGCGCCCCCAGCTGCCGAACCACTTGTCCAGCCGCAGGCTCATCATCGCGCGCATGCCGAAGGCCCGCAGGCCCAGATCGGCGCCGGCCTCGCTGAGCACGGTCCAGAGATGGCGTACCGACATGTGGTCGCAGTAGATTTCATAGCCCAGATCGCCGGTATAGCTGACGCGCTGCACCAGGCAGTTCGCCATGCCCACCGTCATCGGCTTCACATCCATGAACCGGAACGCCTCGGCCGACAGGTCGCTGCGGGTGCAGCGGGCCAGCAATTCGCGCGCCCGGGGGCCCGCGATCTGAAAGCCGCTGCGGCTGTCCGAGATATTCTCGACCGTCACGCCCGGCGCGGCATTCTGTTCGAACCAGCGCAGGTGCCAGCCCTGGGCGCCGTAGCTCGCCGTCAACTGGAATTCGTTCTCCGACAGGCAGGAGACGGTGAAATCGCCGATGATCTTGCCGGACTGCGCCAGCATCGGCGTCAACGACAGCCGGCCCGGGGCCGGGATGCGGCCGGCCATGATCCGGTCGAGCCAGGCGCGTGCACCCGGCCCCTTGACCAGATACTTGCCGAAGTTCTGCAATTCGTTGATGCCCACGCCCTCGCGCACCGCGCGCACCTCCTGCGCGGTCGCCTCCCAGGCGTTCGACCGCTTGAAGGTCGGCACTTCCAGCCGCGGCTCGCCGGGCAGGGCGAAATAGTTCACCACCTCCAGCCCGTATTGCTGGCCCCAGACCGCGTTCATGCCGTCGAAGACGTCATACATCGGTGTCATGCGGAAGGGCCGGGCGGCCGGGCGTTCCTCGTTCGGATAGGAGACGTTGAACCGCATCTGGTAGTTTTCGATCACCTTCGGCACGGTGTAGCCGGGGGTGGTCCAGGTGCCGAACCGCGCCACGTCAAAGCCGCGGGGGTCGCGCTCAACCTCGCCCTCGATCATCCATTGCGCCAGTGCGAGGCCCATGCCGCCACCCTGGCTGAACCCCGCCATCACCGCGCAGGCGGACCAGTAGTTGCGCAGGCCCGGCACCGGGCCGATCAGCGGGTTGCCGTCGGGGGCAAAGGTGAAGGGGCCATGGATCACCCGCTTGACGCCGGACCGTTCCAGCACGGGGAAGCGGCGATAGGCGAAGGCGACGGAATCCTCGATCTTGTCGAAATTCTCGTTCAGCAATTCGTGGCCAAAGGTCCAGGGCGTGCCGTCCACCGCCCAGGGCTCGCAGGGCTTTTCATAAAAGCCGATGCAGAAGCCGCGGCCTTCCTGGCGCAGATAGCTTTCGCCGCCCGGATCCATCACATGCGGGAATTCGCGCCCGGATTTCAGGATCTCCATGATCTCGGGCACGTCGTCGGTGACGAGATACTGGTGTGCCATCGGCAGGAGCGGCAGGTAGACGCCGGCCATGGCACCGATTTCCCGCGCCCAGAGACCGCCGGCATTCACCAGATGCTCGCAGTGGACGATACCCTTTTCGGTGACGACCTCCCAGCCCTCGGGCGTGGGGTTGGTCGCCAGCACCCGGTTGTGCAGCACGATCTCCGCACCGCCCATCCGCGCGGCCTTGGCATAGGCATGGGTGGTGCCCGACGGGTCGAGATGGCCGTCGAGCGGATCGTAAAGCCCGCCGATGATGCCCTCGAGGTTCACCATGCCATCGGTCAGCTTGCGGATTTCCTCGGGGCCGACGATTTCCGTATCAAGCCCCATGTAGCGGTGCTTGGCCCGTTCGGCCTTCAGCTGCTCGAACCGGGCGGCATTGTCGGCCAGCGTGACGCCGCCCACATGGTGCAGCCCGCAGGACAGGCCGGTGATCGCCTCCAGCTCCTTGTAGAGCCGGATGGTATAGCCCTGAAGCGCGGCCATGTTGGTATCGCCGTTGATCGTGTGAAAGCCGCCCGCCGCATGCCAGGTCGATCCCGACGTCAGTTCCGAACGCTCGATCAGCATGACATCGGACCAGCCGAGCTTGGTCAGGTGATAGAGCACCGAACAGCCGACGACACCGCCGCCGATCACCACCACGCGCGCATGCGTTTTCATGACAGCCCTCCCGCAAGATCCTGGGCGGCACCATGGCCGTGCTGGCCGCCGGTGGCACGCAGTTTTGCGACAGAATATGTCGCAGATGGCAATGACCTTGGCCACCAATGCGCTTGTCCGGGTGCCGGGCGCCCCCGACACCGGCCCTGTCCGCGGCGGGCGTGGTCCCGAACGCGCGCAGCCGCAGATCTGCCACGTCCCATTTGCCACCCTCCAACCGTGCGAATGGCGAGACGGCGAAATTTCCGGGGGCAGGCCCAGGCCGGCGGATGATGCCCGGCCCGGACGGTGCTGCTCCGGCTCCGCTGTCGCGAGCTGGTCCGCTGTCTGGGGGAGGCGGGCGAGGCCGGCCGAACTTGCCGATCATATCGGCTGGTCGGCCCGCGACGCGGCCAGGATGATCGAGCATTACGCGCGCGTCTTGCCCGACGAGACGGATGCTGTCTTGGTGAAGCGGGCACAGGCCAAAGGGGGTGCCGCGTGACCAAAACCGCAAACGCCCCTGTAAACGGAGCACCCCGCATAATGGGGTCAGTCTTGCAAGCTATTGAAAACCAATGGAGGCGGGTACCGGAATCGAACCGGTCTTCACGGATTTGCAATCCGCTGCGTAACCTCTCCGCCAACCCGCCTCGGTGTCGAGGTCATTAGATTTTTCCGCGAGGGGGGTCAAGCGATTATCCTTCTCTTCCCCGCTTCGCCTTTCGGCGCTGCCAGGCCTGCCGCGGCGCCCTCACGCGCCTGCGGGTGCAGATGATTCGCTGTGCCGTGTCGCGCTGCGCCCCAACCGCAGCCTAGGCGATGTTGTTCGCTGGGCCGGTGCCCGGCTTGGCCTGATGCCCGCTCACATTCGCGCCGTCGTTCCGGCGCAGGAACAGGAACACGCCGGCCGAAACGATGGTCACGGCACCAAGCATCCAGAAGCCGCGATGCACGCTGGACAGCATCGCACCGCTGTCGACCGTCGTCGTGTCGACGAAGCTGGCGGTGACAAGACCGGCGGCGGCAATGCCGAAGCTGATCGAAAGCTGCTGGAAGGTTCCGGCAAAGGAACTGGCGGCACTCGCCTGCCTGTCGGGCACATCGGCATAGGTCAGCGTGTTCATCGCGGTGAATTGCGTGGACATCAGGATGCCATAGATCACCGCCTGCAGGCAGATCAGCCAGACCGGCGTCTGCGGCCCGATGGTTCCGAACAGCACCAGCATGATGCCGAGCAGCACCGTGTTGCCGATGAGCAGCGAGCGATAGCCGAAGAACGACAGTTCATATTGGACGAAGATCTTGCTGCTGAGCGCGCCCAGCGCCTGCGGCATCATCAGCAGGCCGGATTGCACCGGCGTGAAGCCGAGGCCGGTCTGGTACAGCAGCGGCAGCAGGAACGGCGCGCCGCCCACGCCGAGCCGGGTCACGAATCCGCCCGATACCGAAACCGCAAAGGTCCGGATCTTGAGGAGGCTGACGTCGAGCAGGGGATGGAGCAGCTTGCGTGCATGGCGCCAGTAGAGAAACAGCAGGGTCAGCGACACCAGGCTTGCGGCGATCAGGGTCGCGCTGCTGGTGCTGTGGCTGCCGAACACCTCGAGCACCCAGGACAGCAGTGAAATGCCGATGCCGAAATAGACCAGCCCCATGATGTCGAGCGGCGGCACCTCCGGCTCGCGGTAATTCGGCAGGTAGAGATACACCAGCACCAGCCCGACCAGCCCGATGGGGACGTTCAGATAGAAGATGTAATCCCAGGAGGTGACGCTGACGATGAACCCGCCGAGCGTCGGCCCGATCAGCGGGCCGATCATCGAGGGAATGGCGACAAAGCTCATCGCCCGGACCAGCTCGTCCTTGCCGAAGCTGCGCACCATGATCAGCCGGCCGACCGGAACCATCATCGCGCCGCCCATGCCCTGCAGGATCCGGAAGATCATCAGCATGGTGACATTGCTGGACAGGCCGCATAGCACCGACCCCAGGGTGAAGAGGGCGATGGCCGCGGCAAAGACATTGCGCGTTCCGAAGCGGTCCGCGACCCAGCCGCTGGCCGGGATGAACACCGCCAGGCTGAGCGCATAGCTTGCCAGAACCGATTTCATCTCCAGCTGCGAGACGTTCAGCGCATGCGCGATGGAGGGGACGGCGGTATTCAGCACCGTGGTGTCAAGCGATTGCATCAGGAATGCGATCGCGACCAGCCAGGGGATGAGCCGTTTCGATGCGGGCTTGCGGCTGAGCTGAGGCATGATCCGGATCTCTGCATTGCGCGTTATCGCGCGTTTCCTCACGACGAATTAAGGCGCCCCGGACCTGCCGGGGAAACTTGGCCTTTGGGCAGCAAAGCTATCTCGCAGATCCGCGTTTGCCCAGAGCCGGACCTTTGCGGAATTCGGTGAGGTTGACCTTCGCATTGCGAATTTGCAAGGCCGGATGCCGGGCCGCAGAGGCCCCCGGGGCCGCCCATGACCGTCGGGCCGCGGCGGCCGTGCTGCAACGCAGCAGTCGCCGCGCCGGGGTGTTGTCGGTCGCCAGGGGCGGGGTCTGGATCGGCAGGATTGTCCCCGGGGCCAGGCCTGCGAATGCCCGTCGCAATGGCAGGCCCCCGCCGCCGGGGTCGACGGTTCCGCTGGACGCCCGGGTGCCAGGCGCCCCGGCCTCAGCCGCGATTCCCGCGACAATTTTACGTGTTCCGCCGGAATCCGGGGTGCCGTGCGCACCGGCCACAACCGCTGCAGGCGCCTGCAATATCATATACTTTCCTAGATGACAGATCCGTTATCTGCTGTTAGCGTCGCGTGACAACACCTGTTTCCCCTCAAGGAATGGAGTTTAGGGATGCGGGAGATTCGTCGCGGCCCCGTCGTCGGAACGATCTTGGTCGCAACCAGCGGTTGTTCCCGTGCTTCAATGCCGATGCTGAATCCGGAAGGCTATGTCGGCCGATCCGAATTCGAGCTTCTTGTCATCACCACGGCGATCATGGCGCTGGTCCTGGTGCCGGTGATCATCGGGACATTGTGGATCGCCTGGCGTTACCGCAGTTCGGCGGGCCGTGCGGACTACGATCCCGACTTCACCGATTCCAAGCTGATCTCCGGCGTCACCATCTTCGTGCCGCTGATCACCATTGCCGCGCTTGGCACGATGACCTGGATCTATACCCATCGGCTGGATCCCTATCGACCGCTGGGCACCACCGAACGACCCTATGAGATTCAGGCCGTCAGCCTGGACTACAAATGGCTGTTCATCTATCCCGAGGCCGGCATTGCGACGGTCAACCAGCTTGTCGCGCCCAGCGGCCAGCCGGTGACGATCCGGCTCACCTCCGATCCGATGATGACCTCGATCTTCATTCCGGGGCTGATCAGCCAGATCTACGCCATGCCGGGCATGGAAACCCGCGCCAATTTCCTGGCCGAGAATCCCGAACAGCGGGACGGGGCGAATGCGATGTATTCCGGCCCTGGATTCGAGAACCAGCGCTTTGTCACCCACATCCTCGCGCCCGAGGACTTTGCCGCCTGGACCAAGGGTGCGGCCGAGGGCAAGTCGCTGGAAGGCGCCGAAGCCGCCAAGGTCGAGGAGAGGCTCGACATGGCGTATTACAAGAAGCTTGTCGTGCGCAGCGACGGCGATCCGATCACCTATTTCAAGTCGGTCAGTCCGGATCTCTTCCAGGATATCGTCCGCCTCTACATGCCGCAGTATCACATGAGCAGCCTTCCGACCGGCGCCGAGTATATGGGAGCGAACTGACCATGCTGGGCCGACTGACCTACGACTCCCTGCCGTTCTACAGCATCATCGCCTTTGGCGGGGCCGCGATTACCGTCGGCGCCGGGCTGGCGGTGATCGGGCTGATCACCTGGTTCCGGCTGTGGGGCTGGCTGTGGAAGAACTATCTGACCACGCTGGACCACAAGCGGATCGGCATCATGTATATCGTCGTGGCGCTGGTCATGCTGGTGCGCGGCTTCATCGACGCGCTGATGATGCGCGGCCAGCAGATGGCCTCGGCCAGCGGGCACGGTTTTCTGGAAGGCGACCATTTCCAGCAGGTGTTCTCGGCCCATGGCACGATCATGATCTTCTTCATGGCCACGCCCTTCATGGCGGGGCTGGTGAATTTCGTGCTGCCGCTGCAGCTTGGCGCGCGCGACGTGGCCTTTCCGTTCATGAATGCGCTCAGCTTCTGGCTGACGGCGGGCGCGGCGGGGCTGGTGCTGATCTCGCTGGTCATCGGCGTGTTCTCGACCGCGGGATGGGTGGGGTATCCGCCCTATTCGGGGGTCGAGCGAAACCCCGGCGTCGGGGTCGACTACTGGGTCTGGGCGCTGTTCATATCCGGATTTGCCACCACGATGACCGGGATAAACTTTGTGGTGACGATCCTGAAGCACCGCGCCCCCGGCATGGCCTATATGCGGATGCCGATCTTCGTCTGGACGGTGCTGTGTTCCAGCCTGATCATCCTGATCGCCTTTCCGGCCTTGACCGTGGCCGTGGCGCTCTTGGGCCTCGATCGGCTGTTCCTGACGCATTTCTTCACCGCCGACCACGGCGGCAACCTGATGAACTTCACCAACCTGTTCTGGATGTGGGGCCATCCAGAGGTCTACCTGCTGGTGCTGCCGGCCTTTGGCGTGTTCTCCGAGGTGGTGGCAACCTTCTCGGGCAAGAAGATCTACGGCTATTCGGCCATGGTGAAGGCCACGGTCATCATCATGTTCGTGTCGATGCTGGTCTGGCTGCACCACTTCTTCACCATGGGCGCCAGCGCCACGGTGAACGCGGTCTTCGGCATTGCGACCATGATCATCGGCGTGCCGACCGGGCTGAAGATCTTCAACTGGATGTTCACCATGTATCGCGGCCGGGTGCGGTTCCATGTCTCGATGTACTGGACGCTGGGCTTCATGGTGCTGTTCGTGATCGGCGGCGCGACCGGGGTCATGCATGCCATCGTGCCGGTGGACTACAACACCCATAACACCGCCTTCCTGGTGGCGCATTTTCACAACATGCTGGTTCCTGGCGTGCTGTTTGGCTATGTCGCGGGCTATATGTACTGGTTCCCCAAGGCCTTCGGCTTCACCTTGAACCAGAAATGGGGCATCCGCGCCTTCTGGGGCTGGGCCATCGGCTTCACATTGGCCTTCATGCCGCTTTATGCGCTGGGCCTGATGGGCCTGCCGCGCCGCACCGCCAATATCTACGACCCGTCGTTCCTGCCGCTGCTGATCGTGGCCTTCATCGGCGCGCTTTGCGTGCTGTTCGGGATCGTCGCGCTGCTGGTGCAGCTTTATGTCAGCGTGCGCGACCGGGCGCAGAACCGCGACCTGACCGGCGATCCCTGGGACGGCCGCTCGCTGGAATGGTCGATCCCCTCGCCGCCGCCGGCGTTCAACTTTGCCCGCATCCCGATCGTCGACCAGCTCGACGCCTTTGCCGAAGCCAAGCGCGCCGGCAGAAAGCTGCAGTACGAGCCGGCCGGGCCGGTGGATCTGCCGGTGCCGACGATCGTTCCCATGGTCATGGGGGTCAGCGCCTTCCTGCTGGGCTTTGCCGCCATCTGGTACATGTGGTGGCTGTTCGTGCTCAGCTTCCTGGTGATGCTGGGCGCCATGATCGGCCGCAGTTTCGTTGACCACAACGAATTCCGCGTGCCGCAACGCGAGGTCGAGGCGGGCCTGCGCACCGCCGCCGGTCGGGCAGGAGGTGTGCAATGACCGGGGCAACGACTGGGGCAAAGCCTGGGGCAACCTTGCGCGGCGCGGAACTGCGCGCCGCCGTCGCCGAGAATCCGATGGCCGGCCTCGGGACCGCCACGTCGCATCGGGTGCACAGCGAAAGGGCGCTGGGGTTCTGGGTCTATCTGATGAGCGACGCGATCATCTTCGCGGTGCTGTTCTCCAACTATGGCGTTCTGACCTTCGGCGTGGCCGATGGGCCGACCGCGCATGAACTGTTCTCGCTCAGCCGTGCGGCGCAGGAGACGGCCCTTCTGCTGCTGTCGAGCCTGACCTTCGGCCTTGTCTCCTATAGCGCGCTGTCCGGTCAGAAAGGCCGGGCGATGTTCTGGCTGATCGTCACCATGGTGCTGGGCGCAGGCTTTCTGGCGCTGGAACTGTCGGAGTTCCGCGAGATGTTCGCCCGCGGCGCCGGGCCGCAGGCCAGCGGTTTCCTGTCGGGCTTTTTCGCGCTGGTCGGCACCCATGGGCTGCATGTCGCCGTCGGCATGATCATGATGGCGGTGATGGGCGTCCAGTTCGTCGTCAAGGGCCTGACCGAGCCGGTGCTGTCGCGGCTCTATCGCGTGGGGCTGTTCTGGCACTTCCTCGATCTGGTCTGGATCGGCATCTTTTCCTTCGTCTACCTGCCGGGAGTCCTGTCATGATCCCTCCCTATCTGCAGCGACCAAAGCTGTCCGACTATGCCTATGGCTTCATTCTGGCAGTGCTGCTGACCGTTATCCCCTTCGGCCTTGTGGCCTATGGCGACATGGAGAAGGTGCCCGCCCTGATCCTGATCGCCGCGCTTGCCGCGCTGCAACTGGGGGTGCAACTGCGGTACTTCATGCATTTCTCCACCCATCGCACCCCGGCCGAGGCACGCTGGGCGCTGGGGCTGGCCCTGCTCATGGGCGGAATCTTCCTCGGCGGGTGCCTCTGGGTGATGATCGACCTGAACCACCGCATGATGCCCGGCATGATGGGCACCGGCATGGGGCACTGAGGTGCCAGGATCCGGTCCCGGTCCCGGCGCCGATCCCGCAGCGGGGAACCGGGCCTGGTGGCCGGTGCGTGCAACACCTCCCGCTGCGGCCCGGACCGGCCGCAGCGCATCGTAAAGCTTGGCTGACCAACTCGAGGGAGTTCCCCAGAATGAAAGATACCGAAGTCGCCGTGCAGCCCGGATCCGTCGAGAGCGATCCGTCGGTTCATATCGAGGTCAGCAAGAACGGCCCCTATATCGTCAAGGGTGTCATTCCGCTGCATGTTCAGACCATTGTCGCCAATGCCGAGGGCAAGTCCTGGACCTATCAGCAGGGGCGGGAGTTTGCGGTCAAGGACGGCACCGCCCTGTGTCGCTGCGGCCATTCGAAGAACAAGCCTTATTGCGACGGCTCGCATGTGCATGCCGGTGTCGATCTGACCGAAACCGCGACCTTCGCGCCGATGCTTGACGGCGCCCAGGAAATCGACGGCCCGCATTACAGCCTGACCGACAACGAGGCCTATTGCGCCTTTGCCCGTTTTTGCGACAACGGACGGCAGATCTGGAACGAGGTCCAGATGCACGGCGAGCAGCATGAGAAACTGTCGGTCTACATGGCCCAGCATTGCCCGGCCGGGCGCCTGCTGATCTGGGACCGCGGCACGGGCGCGCCGGTGGAGGAGCCGCTGCCGGTCTCGCTGTCGCTGCTGGAGGATCCGGGCGAACATGTCAGCGGCCCGCTGGTCCTGCGCGGCGGCATCAGGGTGCAAAGCGCCGATGGCGACAGCTACGAGATCCGGAACCGTCAGGCGCTGTGCCGCTGCGGCGCCTCCAGCAACAAGCCGTTCTGCGACGGCAGCCACGCCTCGATCGGTTTCCGCGACGGGCTGTAACCGGCCGGTCGGGCAGCCCTGACCGCCGCCCGGCCCACCACCCGCTTGCAGCGCCCTGCGCGAAAGACCCCGGCGCGCCTTGCGCGGCGCGCAGATCCGGTCCGTGGTGATCGGGTCCCCTGCCTGGTCCTGCGGCGCCCGGCGCGGTTTCCGGCGCCCCGACAGGTTGCCGCGGCCTGAGGCGATGGCGCCATCCGCGCCGGCGCGGGGGCCGGTCTTGCGAAAAATCAGCAGATGTCGCTGCGGCAGATCCTGCCGCGGCGCCCTTGGTCATTGCCCGGTGGTGGCAGGCCGGACCTGCGATGCGCGGTTTGCGCGGTGCTTTGGCGCATCCTCAGAAGGAATGTTCGTTTTTCTGTAAAAGGAACTAAAACGAAAGAACAACATTGACGAAGCCGCGCAGAATCGCGCATGGTGGCGGCAATGGGAGAGCATGCTCCCAAAGGGGAGGGCGCGAAGTGTCCGATGCGCGGCGGCCGGATCCGGCCGATCTGTTCATCATCGGCGGCGGCATCAACGGCTGCGGCATCGCGCGTGACGCGGCCGGGCGCGGGTTGTCCGTCGTTCTGGCTGAACAGGGCGATCTGGCGCAGGCCACCTCCTCGCGCTCGACCAAGCTGTTTCACGGCGGGCTGCGCTATCTGGAATATTTCGAGTTCCGCCTCGTGCGCGAGGCGCTGGAGGAGCGCGAGACGCTTCTCGTCGCCATGCCGCATATCAGCTGGCCCATGCGCTTCGTGCTGCCGCTGCATCCCGACATGCGCTTCGAAAGCGACACGCCGACCAGCCGGCTGCTGCGCCTTGTCATGCCCTGGATGAAGGGCCGGCGCCCGGCCTGGCTGATCCGGCTGGGCCTGTTCCTTTATGACAGGCTGGGCGGGCGCAAGATCCTGCCGCCCACGCGCCGGCTGGACCTGACGCAGGATCCGGCGGGGCGGGCACTGAATCCGAAGTTCCGCCTTGCCTATGAATATTCCGACTGCTGGGTCGAGGATTCGCGGCTTGTCGTTCTCAATGCCCGCGATGCCGAGCGGCGCGGCGCCCGCATCCTGACCCAGACGCGGGTCCTGTCGGCCAACCGCAGCGGCGATCTGTGGGAGATCCTGACCGAAGGCCCGGCGGGGCGGCGGATGCACCGGGCGAAGGTGCTGGTCAATGCCGGCGGACCCTGGGTCGAGGAGGTGATCCGCAAGGTGGCCCGCATCGATTCGACCGAAGGCGTGCGGCTGGTGCGCGGCAGCCATATCGTGACGCACCGGCTGTTCGACCATGATCGCTGCTATTTCTTTCAGGGCGAGGACGGGCGGATCATCTTTGCCATTCCCTACGAGCAGGATTTCACCCTGATCGGCACCACCGACAAGGACCATCACGGCAAGCCCTCCGATGTGGCCTGCACCGACGAGGAGCAGGATTATCTGATCGCCTTCGCATCGCGATATTTCGCGCGACCGCTGAGCCGCGACGATGTGGTCTGGACCTATTCCGGCGTCCGCCCGCTGTACAACGACGGTGCCAAATCTGCCACGGCGGCGACGCGGGACTATGTGCTCAGCCTCGACGACGATGGTGCACCGCTGCTGAACGTGTTCGGCGGCAAGATCACCACCTACCGCCGGCTGGCCGAAAGCGCGATGGAGAAGCTTGCGCCACGTTTCCCGGGGCTTTCCGGGCGCTGGACGGCCCGGGTGCCGCTGCCGGGCGGCGATTTCGCGCTGGCCGACAAGGCGGCGCTGACCGGGCGGCTGCAGGCGGCCTATCCGTTCCTGTCCGACTATCACGCCGCCCGCCTGATCCGCGCCTATGGGACCGAGGCCTTCGTGCTGCTGGGCGGGGCGAAGACGGTGGCCGATCTGGGGCACGATTTCGGCGCCACGCTGACCGAGGCCGAGGTCAACTGGCTGATGACAAGGGAATACGCCCGCAGCGCCGAGGATGTGCTGTGGCGGCGCAGCAAGCTGGGCCTCAGGCTGGCGGCAGAGCAGGCCGCGGCGCTCGAGGCTTTCATGGCGCAGGCGCGGGCTGCCAGCCCGGCGGCGGAATAGGGGGGCCGGCAATGACCTTGGAGTTGCAGCAGGTGTCGCGCACGGTCGGGGGCAGGGTGCATATCCACCCCACCAGCCTGACGCTGGAGCACGGCACGATGAATGTGCTGCTCGGGCCGACGCTGTCGGGCAAGACCACGCTGATGCGGCTGATGGCGGGGCTGGACATGCCCAGCACCGGCCGCATTCGCTGGGACGGGCGCGATGTCACCGGCGTGCGGGTGCAGGACCGTGGCGTTGCCATGGTCTACCAGCAGTTCATCAACTATCCGGGCCTTTCGGTCTATGAAAACATCGCCTCGCCGCTGCGCATCCTTGGCACCCGGGCGGAAGAGATCGACCGCCGCGTCCGCGCCACGGCCGAGATGATGCGGCTGACGCCCATGCTGGAGCGCAAGCCGCTGGAACTGTCGGGCGGCCAGCAGCAGCGCTGCGCGCTGGCCCGTGCGCTGGTGAAGGGCGCGGGGCTGGTGCTTCTGGACGAGCCGCTGGCGAATCTCGACTACAAGCTGCGGGAAGAGTTGCGCGTGGAAATTCCCAGGATATTCGAGGCTTCCGGCGCGATCTTCGTCTATGCCACCACCGAGCCGGAAGAGGCGCTTCTGCTGGGCGGCAATACCGCCACGCTGTGGGAGGGCCGGGTGACGCAGTTTGGGCCGACGCCGCAGGTCTACCGCCAGCCGGCGGATATGGTGACGGCCCGCGTCTTCTCGGACCCGCCGATGAATTTCGTCTCCTGCATCAAGGAGGGGCATCGCATCACGTTCGGCGAGGGTGAAGGCACGGGCGACCGCGCCGTTGTCCCGGCCGATGGCGTCTTCGCCGCGCTGCCCGACGGGCGCCAGGTCGCGGGGTTCCGCGCCAATCACCTGAAGCTGGGCCGCCATTCCGACCAAGCCGTCGAATTTTCCTGCCGGCTGGACGTGACCGAGATCACCGGGTCGGAAACCTTTCTGCATCTGCTGCATGGCCAGGATCGCTGGGTCGGGCTGGTGGAGGGCGTGCATGATCTGCCGCCGGGGCAGCAGGTTTCGGTCTGGCTTGACCCCGCGCATGTCTACATTTTCGCACCCGGGGGCCGGCTGGCCGCGCCCGCCGCCTATGCGGCAAGCGAGCGGGAAAGGGCGGCCTGATGGCGAAGATCACGCTCAGAAACCTCGCCCACAGCTACCTGCCGCATCCGAAGAGCGAAAAGGACTTTGCGCTCAAGGAGATGGATCATGTCTGGCAGGACGGCGGGGCCTATGCGCTGCTGGGGTCGTCGGGCTGCGGCAAGACCACGCTGCTGAACATCATCTCGGGCCTGGTGCGGCCCAGCCAGGGCCGCGTGCTGTTTGGCGACACCGACGTGACCGATGCGCCCACCGCGGCGCGCAACATCGCCCAGGTGTTCCAGTTTCCCGTGGTCTACGACACGATGACCGTGCGCGACAACCTGGCCTTCCCGCTGCGCAATCTGGGCAAGGACGCGGGCTATATCGCCCAGCGGGTGGACGCCATCGCCCGGATGATCGGCATGGAAGAGTCGCTTGGCCGCAAGGCGCAGGGGCTGACGGCGGATGCCAAGCAGAAGATCAGCCTCGGCCGCGGCATGGTGCGCGAGGATGTGAACGCGATCCTGTTCGACGAGCCGCTGACGGTGATCGACCCGCTCATGAAATGGGAGTTGCGCACGCAGCTGAAATCGCTGCACCGCCAGTTCGGCCATACCATGATCTATGTCACCCACGACCAGACCGAGGCGCTGACATTTGCCGACAAGGTCGTTGTGATGTATGATGGTCGCGTGGTGCAGATGGGCACGCCCGAGGAATTGTTCGAGCGGCCCGCGCATGTCTTCGTCGGCTATTTCATCGGTTCACCGGGCATGAACCTCTTCGACGCCCGGATCGAGGGCAACCGCGCGCATCTTGCGGGCGGGGCAGTCGATCTGGGTGCGGCCTACGATCCCCTCGGGGGCCACACCCAGATCGGCATCCGGCCGGAACATGCCGTTTTGACTGCGGAGACCGGGCTGCCCGTCCGCATCCTGCGCGTCGAGGACGTGGGCCGCCACCGTCTGGTCCGCGCCGAACTGGACGGCCAGCCGCTGAATGTCGTGGCGCCCGAGGGGATGGCGATCGGCGCCGACCTTACGCATGTCAGTTTCGCGCCGCAGAAGATCAGCGTCTATGCCGACGACTGGCGCGTCGCAGCCCGCAACGAGGCCTCGGCCGGGGGGAGGGCCGCCTGATGGAAAAGACCCAGAACAACCGCGCCTGGTTCCTGGTCCTGCCGGTGCTGGTGGTGGTCGCCTTCTCGGCGGTGATCCCGCTGATGACGGTGGTGAACTATTCGGTCAACGATACCTTCGGCAACAACCAGTTCTTCTGGGCCGGCCTCGAATGGTTTGAGGAGATGGTGACATCCTCGCGCCTGCACGAGGCGCTGCTGCGCCAGATCCTGTTTTCCGCCATCATCCTGGCGATCGAGGTGCCGCTTGGCATCTTCATCGCGCTGAACATGCCCAAGGGCGGGTTCTGGGCCAGCCTCTGCCTGATCCTGATGGCGCTGCCGCTGCTGATCCCCTTCAACGTGGTCGGCACGATCTGGCAGATCTTCGGCCGGGTCGACATCGGGCTTCTGGGCCATACGCTGGCCGCGCTGGGGATCGACTACAACTACACCAACGATCCGCTGGATGCCTGGATCACCGTGGTGGTGATGGATGTCTGGCACTGGACCTCGCTGGTCGCGCTGCTGTGCTATGCCGGGCTGCAATCCATCCCGCAGGCCTATTATCAGGCGGCCAAGATCGACCAGGCCAGCCGCTGGGCCGTGTTCCGCTACATCGAGCTGCCCAAGATGAAGGGCGTCTTGCTGATCGCGGTCCTGCTGCGGTTCATGGACAGCTTCATGATCTATACCGAGCCCTTCGTCGTCACCGGCGGTGGGCCGGGGAATGCCACCACCTTCCTGTCGATCGACCTGGTGAAGATGGCGGTGGGGCAGTTCGACCTCGGCCCGGCGGCGGCCTTCTCGATCATGTATTTCCTGGTCATCCTGCTGGTCTCCTGGGTGTTCTACACCGTGATGACCAACATGGACCGCTCGCAGTCCGATATCCCGGAGGCCCTGTGATGCGCATGAAATCCTCGGCCATCGTGATGACGCTCTATCTGCTGTTCCTGCTGGTGCCGATCTACTGGCTGGTGAACATGAGCCTGAAGACCAATACCGAGATCACCTCGACCTTCACGCTCTGGCCGCAGACGCTGACTTTCCGCAACTACGGCGTGATCCTGACCGATCCCAGCTGGTACATGGGCTATGTCAACTCGATCATCTATGTCACGATGAACGTGGTGATCTCGCTCGCCGTGGCGCTGCCGGCGGCCTATGCCTTCTCGCGCTACAATTTTCTGGGCGACAAGCACCTGTTCTTCTGGCTGCTGACCAACCGCATGTCGCCGCCCGCGGTCTTTGCGCTGCCATTCTTCCAGCTCTATTCCAGCGTCGGCCTGTTCGACACCCATATCGCCGTGGCGCTGGCGCATTGCCTGTTCAACGTGCCGCTGGCGGTCTGG
>JACSRN010000154.1 GCA_014879735.1 Paracoccaceae bacterium | reverse complement strand
GGTGCGCATGGCCCGCCGCGTCGAGGCGGTGCACCGAGACCACCCGGACGCACCGCACGGCCTGGCCGAGCACCTGGAAATCATGGAGGTCGAGCTGCTGGAGCACATGGAGAAAGAGGAACAGGTGCTGTTCCCGATGATGCGGGCCGGCGGGCATCCGATGATCCTGCATCCGATCGGCGCCATGCGGGCCGAGCATGACGAGGCCGACCGCCTGCTGGCGCAGGTTCTGCGCGTCACCCGCAATCTGAATTTGCCGGAGGGCGCCTGCCGCAGCTGGACCGCGCTTTACGCCGGGTTGGGCAAGCTGGCCGCCGATCTTACCGCCCATGTGGCGTTGGAGAATGACGTGCTGTTTGCCCGGTTCGAGGCTGCCTGACCCCGCTCCGGCCCGCCGCCGCATCTGTCATGCGGCGGCGATTCCATGATTCTGTCAATGAAAGTCTCTTGAGCCGGGAATGATGCGGGCGTTCCTCGGGTGACCGAGGGTCGGCGCCGGGATCGGGTTTCGCACCTCATCCGCGCGCGAGAGCGGCGGGGCAAGGCTGCGGTCCGCCAGACGCAGCAGCACATCGCTGCGATCCTGCAAGATATCCACGACGATATGGGTCACGCCGGACTCCGGGTCACGTTGCAGGCGGCCCGTCACCTGCATCAGCCGGGCGGTCATGATCACCTTGCGGAAGGCGGCCATCACCTTGGGCCAGACAACCAGATTGGCCACGCCGCTTTCATCCTCCAGCGTGATGAAGCAGACGCCCTTGGCGCTGCCCGGTCTCTGGCGCACCAGCACCAGCCCGGCCAGCCGCAGGCGTCGGCCATTGCGCAGCGACGACAGGTCGGCGGCGCGGATGAAGCCCTGGCGTGCCATGCTGCTGCGCAGGAAAGCCATCGGATGCGCCTTGAGGGACAGGCGCAGCGTCTGGTAATCGGCCACGACATGTTCGCATATCGGCATGGCGGGCAGCAGGACGGGCGGTTCGTGCCCTTCGTCTTGCCCGGCGCGGAACAGCGGCAGATCCGGCGCGTCCTTCAGCGCCTTGACCTCCCACAGCGCAGCGCGCCGGTCGAGACCCATCGAGCGGAAAGCGTCCGCCGCCGCCAATGCGCGGATCGTGCGGCTGTCCAGGCGGGCATGGGTCAGCAGATCGGGCAGATTGTCAAAGGGCGCATCGCGCGCCGCCACCAGCCGGGCCACCGCGTCCTGTCGCAGCCCCTCGATCTGCCGCAGGCCCAGCCGCAGGGCGAAGCCATTGCCCGAGGGTTCCAGCGTATTGTCCCATTCGCTAAAATTCACATCGGCCTCGCGCACCTCGACCCCATGCTCCCGCGCGTCGCGAACGATCTGGGCCGGGGCATAGAAACCCATCGGTTGCGAGTTGAGCAGCGCGCAGGCGAAGGCCGCCGGATAGTGGCATTTCATCCAGGACGACACATAGACCAGAAGCGCGAAACTGACTGCATGGCTTTCGGGAAAGCCATAATCGCCGAAACCCTTGATCTGGTTGAAGCACCGCCGCGCAAACTCGGGGTCGTAGCCGCGGCCGATCATCCGGCCGACCATCAGTTCCTCCAGATCGCCAATGGTGCCGCGCGCCCGGAAGGTCGCCATGGCCTTTCGCAGGGCATTGGCCTCCTGCGAGCTGAATTCGGCGGCGACCATGGCGATCTTCATCGCCTGTTCCTGAAAGATCGGCACGCCGCAGGTACGGCTGAGGATGCTGCGCAGTTCGTCGGGGTCATGGGGCGGGGCGGGAGCGGGGTATTCTTCCGCCTCTTTCCCGCTGCGCCGCCGCAGGTAGGGATGTACCATGTCGCCCTGGATGGGGCCGGGCCGGACGATGGCGACCTCGATCACCAGATCGTAGAACCGGCGCGGTTTCAGCCGCGGCAGCATGTTCATCTGTGCCCGGCTTTCCACCTGAAAGACGCCGACGCTGTCGCCCTTGCACAGCATGTCATAGGTGGCCGCGTCGTCCGGCGGGATCGTCGCGAGGTCTCTTTCCACGCCATAATGGCCTTTCAGCAGATCGAGACATTTGCGGATGCAGGTCAGCATTCCCAGCGCCAGCACATCGACCTTGAGAATGCCCAACTCGTCGATATCGTCCTTGTCCCATTCGATGAAGCTGCGGTCGGGCATGGCGGCATTGCCGATCGGCACGGTTTCCGACAGCGAACCTTCGGTCAGGATGAAGCCGCCGACATGTTGCGACAGATGCCGGGGCATCCCGATCATCTGTTCGGCCAGCCGGATCGTGCGCGACATCAGCGGATCGGCCAGATCCACCCCCGCCTCGCGGGAATTTGCCGCGTCCATCGAGGTGCCCCAGCTGCCCCAGACGGTTTTCGCCAGCGCCGCCGTCACATCTTCGGACAGGCCCATCGCCTTGCCGACCTCGCGGATGGCGCTGCGGGGACGGTAATGGATGACGGTGGCGCAAAGCCCCGCGCGGTGACGGCCGTATTTCGCATAGATATGCTGGATCACCTCCTCGCGCCGCTCATGTTCGAAATCGACGTCGATATCGGGCGGCTCGTCCCGGTCGAGGCTGATGAACCGTTCGAACAGCAGTTCCTGTTCGGCCGGATCGACCGATGTGATGCCCAGCACATAGCAGACCGCCGAGTTGGCGGCGGACCCGCGCCCCTGGCAGAGGATGTTCTGCGCCCGTGCCCAGAGGACGATTTCGTGGATGGTGAGGAAATACTGCGGGATCTTCTTCAGGGCGATGATCTCCAGCTCTTTGACCAGAAGACCGCGCACCTTGTCGGGCACCCCGGTGGGATAACGCCCTTCGGCCCCCTGCCAGGTCAGCCGCATCAGCCGGTCCTGTGGGGTTTCGCCGGGGGCCAGATCCATCTGCGGATATTCATACGCCAGCTGCGTCAGGCTGAAGGTGCAGGCATCGGCCACCTCCCGGGTGGCCCGGATGGCATGGGGCCAGTCGGCGAACAGGCGCGCCATCTCGGCGGGGGATTTCAGATGGCGTTCGGCATTGGCATCCAGCAGGAAACCTGCCTGATGGATGGTGGTTTTCTCGCGGATGCAGGTCATCACATCCTGAAGGGGACGGCGTTCGGCGGCGTGGTAATGTACATCGTTGGTGGCAAGGATCGACAGGCCATGCGCCTGTGCCAGCCGGTCCAGCCGGTTGATCCGCGCCCGGTCGTCGCCCCGGTAGAGATGGCTGACAGCGATATGGCGAAGGCTCGGCAGGCGGCGCAGCAGTTCGGGCAAGCGGCGGAACAGGCTTTCGTCGGGCAGGACAATCAGTTGCAGGCCCTCGGCATGGGCAGCCAGATCGGCAAGCGTGATGTCGCAGGCCCCCTTGGCCTGCCAGTCGCCGCCTTCGTCGTGCCGCTTGCCCCTGGTCAGCAGGCTGCACAGCCGGCCATAGGCCGCCCGGTCGCGGGGATAGGCCAGGAATTCCTCTCCGCTGACCAGCCGCAGGCGGCAGCCGATGACGGGGCGCAGGCCAGCCTTTTTCGCCTCGGCATGAACCCGCACCACCCCGGCCATCGTGTTCAGATCGGCCACGCCAAGCGCATCATGGCCAAGGGCATGGGCGGTGGCGGCCAGTTCACTGGCGTCGGAAGCCCCCCGCAGAAAGGAAAACGGCGTGGTCACGGCCAGTTCCACGTAACCGGCGCGCGGATTGGGCGGGAAATCCCCGGTCAGTGTCTTGCGGATGCGGCGGTTGTCGCTGTCGGGCATCAGGCAAAGACCCCATGCAGGAACCAGCGAGGCGCACCACCCCGGCCATCGCCTTGCAACCCCTCGCGATACAGCCAGAAGCGGTGGCCGGCGTCATCCTCGACCTTGAAGTAATCGCGCAGACGGGTGCCGGGTCGGTCCTGCCACCATTCCGGGGCAATGCGTTCGGGGCCTTGGTAGCGGGCCACGCGATAGCTGCGCCGTCGCCATTGAAACTGTGCGGGCGGTCCCTCGGGCACGGCATAAAGCACGCGGATCTCTTCGGGATGGTCCAGCAAGCGTTGCGGACGTTCGGTCTGCACCGGCACGAGGGCCGGCAGGGCGGCCAGAGGGGCTGCACGGGCCTCGGCCCGTTCGGGGATATGGCTGGCTGCCGGCTGAAACTGTGTCAGTGCATTCCGGCCGAACCGCGCCGCCAGGCGGTCGACCAGATGCGAAAGCTCCAGCGAAGTATCGGTGTCGCCGGCAAGATCGACCTGTCGCGTCCCCAGCGCCTCGGTTGCAGACGCCTCGAGCGAGATCAGGTCGAAACCGAAGCCGGGGTCGATCCGGTCCAGCCGGTCGCGGAACAGAAACACCAGATGCGCAGCCTCGCGGCTGGGCAGGGCGCAGGCGGCCTCGATCCGGCTGACCTCGCCATCGGTGCGATAGACGGTCAGGCACAGGCGGCGCGCGCCCCGATGCGCCTTGGCCAGTTGATCGCAGAGCGCCGTGCAAAGGCCGGGCAGGTGATGGGTCGGATCAAAAATCGGCTCGGCCAGCCGGGCATCGGCTCGAAAGACCGGGGGGGGGTCGGGCGCCGAGACCGGCTCGGGCAGGTGGCCGGTTGTCTGATCCAGCCGGATCAGCGGATTCTGTGCCGGGGGCGCACGGGAAAACCGGCGTGCCAGCGACAGGCGGGGCAGATCGGCCAGATGGCCGATGGTGCGCAACCCCAGCCGGTTCAGAAGCAGCACCGTTTCCGCATCCAGCCGCAGGGCCATCGCCGGCAGCGGCGTCAGATCGCCCGCCCCCTGCCAGATCGCCCTGACCGGCCCGAACCTGGCCAGGGCCCAGGCCGCACCCCAGGTCGGCGCAAGGGCCAGCCGTGCTGAAAAGCCCAGGGTCGACAGGCTGGCCTCCATCTCTGCCAGCATCGCCGCCTCGCCGCCCCACAGATGATCCGAGCCGGTGGTGTCAAGGATCAGGCCATATTCCCCGCCCATTCCCCCGGCCGGCCGGTCATCGGCCGCGGTCCAGGGACACCAGCGCCGCGCCCATTGGGCAAGGCGGTGCAGGGCTGCCCGGTCCCTTTCCGGATCGGCAAATTCTGCCCGCAACCGGGGACACAGCGCCCGCATGTCGGCCAGCCGCGCGCCGACCGTCACCCCCGCCAGATGTGCCGCGCGGTTCACGGCATGGATCACCGGGCCATGCGGGCCCTCGGTGCTCAGGATCTGTGGCAGGTCATCGGCCAGCGCGTTGCCCGAGCGTTCCTGCGTCCTCTGCCAGCGTTCCATCGGGAATTGCGGCAACCAGATCGAGACGATCCGCCGCCCCTCCTGCCTCTCGGCCTGTTCTGCGGTCATAATGCGCCACCCATGTGCCAGTCTGCCCGCTGGGCGAGCGGAACAGTTCGACCTGCCAGCGCGGATCGCCTGGCGCGCGCCTGTCGTCGGGATCGGATGCCGAGGGCAGGGTCGCGATCCGCCAGCGGTCGCGCGCCGCGCTGAGACCTGCCGTCGCCGCCTGCCTGATCAGCCAGCATGGCACGTTCGTTGCCTTTACCCGCATGGCCAGCCGCCGCATCGCGGTGAAGTTCACCGCCGGAGGATCGCCCCGGATTTCGGCAACCACGGCCGCCAGCGCCTTGCAGCGCAACCCTTCCTCGATCGCGATCATCACATCGACCGGCCGGGAAAGCTGCATCGTCATCAACGGCCTGCGAAGCCCCAGCCCTGCAAGGCAGAGATGTCCCGTCTCGCGCTGTGCCCCCCTGTCCTGAATCCACAGCACGGGCGCTGTCCCCTGGCCAAGCTGCGCCACCACGAATCCGGTTGCCGCCGCCTCTGCGCCGGCGGCAGGGAAGATCTCGGTCAGGGTCGCTTCTGCCCGTCCCGCAGGCAGGGCGGTCCGCGGCGATTGCGACATCGGATAGGCATGCTTCCGGAACATGGCACACGGAATCACATCCATAAGTTCTCTTTTTGTTCTAATAATCCCTTGTGGCATGTCAGGCAAGCCGGGCCGGCGATCTCAGGCAAGACAGGGTGCGGGGCGGGGCCGCCGCCAGACCCCCGGCTGCCTCTTGTCACCTTCCGGCGGCCGGTCCGCGGCAGGCATGGCTGGGGCGGTCATGCCCGCGATGGCGGTGACTCCGGGCCAGCGCGCCGGCCGCGACGAGGCAGTCCCCCGCGGCTGACGCTGCATTCCCCTTGTCCCCCGCGCGGGCTATGGTCGGCCCGAAGCGGGCAGGAGGCTGGCATGGCGGGTGGTGATATCGCGGTTCTGGGCGCCGGCGCCTTCGGCACGGCGCTGGCGATCGTGCTGGCCGAGGCGGGGCGCGCGGTCACGCTCTGGGGGCGCGATGTGGATGCGATGGCCGAGCTTGCGGCCATGCGCGAAAACCGCCGCCACCTGCCCGGGGCAAGATTGCCCGCGGCACTGGCCGTCACCGCCGATCCGGCGCTTGTACGGGCCGCAACCATTCTTCTGGCCGTGCCGACCCAGGGTCTCCGCGGTCTTCTGGCCGGGCAGCCGGAGCTTGCCGGGCGGCGGCTGGTGGCCTGTTGCAAGGGGGTGGAGCGGGGGACCGGCCTTCTGCCGACCGAAGTCATCGCCGATGTGCTGCCCGGCACGCCCACGGCGGTGCTGACCGGGCCAAGCTTTGCCGCCGATATCGCCGCCGGCAAGCCCACCGCGCTGACGCTGGCGACCGCGACCCCGGGAGGCGAGACGCTGCAGGCGCTGTTGTCGACGCCGGCGCTGCGGCTGTATCTCGGCCCCGATCCGCTGGGTGCCCAGCTTGGCGGGGCGCTGAAGAACGTGGTCGCCATCGCCGCGGGCATCGCCATCGGGGCGGGCCTGGGCGACAGCGCGCGGGCGGCGCTGATGACGCGGGGCTTTGCCGAGATGGGCCGCTTTGCCGCCGCGCGGGGCGGGCGGGCGGAAACGCTGTTCGGCCTGTCGGGCTTTGGCGATCTGGTGCTGACCTGCACCTCGGCCCAGTCGCGCAACCTGCGCCACGGGCTGGCCATCGGCGGCGGCCAGCCCGTCGATCGGGCGGTGACGGTGGAAGGCGTGATGACGGCGCATGCCGTGGTGGAAACCGCCGGTACGCTGGATTTGCCGGTCACGCGCACCGTCTCGGCCATCCTGAACGGCGAATTGTCGGTGCCCGAGGCGACCGAGGCGCTGATGTCGCGCCCGCTGAAACGCGAGGATGGCGATTGAACGGGCAGGCGGCCTGCTGCAACGCAGCCGCCCGCCTACCC
>JACSRN010000042.1 GCA_014879735.1 Paracoccaceae bacterium | reverse complement strand
CATCCGCCCCGCCGGCCCGCGGCATGCCGAATTCTCGGCGCGGCTGAACGAACATGCCGAGCGCTACCGTCGCCTCTATCTGGTGGCCCATGGCTCCTATGAGGATTCCCGGGCCGAACATCGCGCGATCATGGCGGCCTGCGCCAGTCGCAACGGGGCCGAGGTGGCGGTGCTGCTGGCAGAACATTATGCGCGCATCGCGCTGACCATCATCGCCCGGATCGACCCGCTGTTCGAGCCGCGTCTCGTCCGCGCCGCCGTGCGCTTTGCGCGGCAGGATGGCGCGGGGGCGGCGCGCAAGGCAGCGGCCAAACAGCGCACCGCGCAGGGTTGAGCCGCCGATGACGGGGCCAGTGCGACAAGGGACCGCCTGTGCCGGGCCGTCCGTCGAAACGGGGTTGACCGGATGAAACGAGCCAAAGTCGCCATCGTCGGATCGGGAAATATCGGTACCGATCTCATGATCAAGGTGATGCGCCTGTCGAAGGTGCTGGAGATGGGGGCGATGATCGGCATCGACCCCGCCTCGGACGGGCTGGCGCGGGCGCGGCGCCTGGGCGTTGCGGTCTGCGACACCGGCGTGGAGGCCTTTCTCGACCTGCCGCAATCGCGGGACATCGTCCTTGCCTTCGATGCGACCAGTGCCGGCGCGCATCGCCGCCACGATGCGCTGTTTGCCGCCCGCGGCATTCGCCGCATCGACCTGACGCCGGCCGCGCTGGGTCCCTTCGTGGTGCCGGGGGTCAACCTTGACCGGCATCTTGGGGCGGCCAATGTCAATATGGTGACATGCGGCGGCCAGGCCACGATCCCGGTGGTGGCCGCGATCTCGCGGGTGGTGCCGGTGGTCTATGCCGAAATCGTCGCGGCCATCGCCTCGAAATCGGCCGGACCGGGCACGCGCGCCAATATCGACGAATTCACCGCAACCACGGCGCGGGCGATCGAGGCGATCGGCGGCGCGCGGCGTGGCAAGGCCAACATCGTCCTGAACCCGGCCGAACCGCCGCTGACCATGCGCGACACCGTGCTCTGCCTGTGCGAGGAGGCCGACCCCGAGGCCATCCGCGCCTCGGTCCGCGACATGGTCGGAGAGGTGCAGCGCTACGTTCCGGGCTACCGGCTGAAGCACGAGGTGCAGATCGAGCGCATCCCCGCGAACGATCCGCTGGTCCTGGCCGATCATGGCATCCGGTTCTCCGGGCTGAAGGTGGTCGTCTTCCTGGAGGTCGAGGGGGCGGCGCATTATCTGCCCGCCTATGCCGGAAACCTTGACATCATGACTTCGGCCGCGCTGCGGACGGCGGAATATCTGGTCATGGCGGATACGGAGGGCCGGGCATGACGCGGATCTGCCTGCAGGACGTGACGCTGCGCGACGGGATGCATGCACTGCGCCACCGCCTGGCGCCAGAGCGTCTGGCCGAAATCGTCGCCGCCCTGGATGCCGCCGGCGTTGACGCGATCGAGGTCGCCCATGGCGACGGGCTGGCGGGATCATCGTTGAACTACGGTTTCGGCTCGCATGCCGATCCGGCCTGGATCGAGGCTGCCGCCGCCGCCTGCCGGCGGGCGCGGCTGACGACGCTGCTGCTGCCGGGCATCGGCACCATTGCCGATCTGCGCGCGGCTGCGGCGCTGGGCGTGCGGTCGGTCCGCATCGCCACCCATTGCACCGAAGCCGACATCTCGCGCCAGCATATCGAGGCGGCGCGCCATGGGCCTTGATGTCGCCGGGTTCCTGATGATGGCGCATCGCGCACCGCCCGCGAAACTGGCCGAACAGGCCAAGCTGATGGAAAGCTATGGCGCGCAATGCGTCTATGTCACCGATTCCGGGGGTGCGCTGACCATGACCGGCGTGGCCGAGCGCATCCGCGCCTATCGCGACGCGCTGGATCCCGCGACGGAGATCGGCATCCATGCCCATCAGAACCTGTCGGTCCCGGTCGCCAACAGCATCATTGCCCTGCAGGAAGGTGCCGTGCGGGTCGATGCCTCGCTTTGCGGGCTGGGCGCGGGGGCGGGCAATACCCCCATCGAGGCGCTGGTCGCGGTGATGGAGCGCGAGGGATTTGCACATCCCGCCGACCTTTTCGCCCTGCAGGACGCCGCCGAGACGCTGGTGCGGCCGCTGACCGACCGGCCGGTGCAGGTGGACCGCGACACGCTCTCGCTGGGCTATGCCGGGGTCTATTCCAGCTTCCTGCGCCATGCCGAGCACGTTTCGGCGCAATACGGCGTCGATGTCCGGGCGCTGCTGGTCGAAGTCTGGAACCGCGAGGTCATCCGCGACTGGGACAATCCCCTGCGCGACGAGGGCGGGATTGCCGTCCTGCGCGGTAATCTTGCGCCGCGGGGGGCGGTCATCAAGCCTTCGGCCGCCTCGCCCGGGCTGTTTCGCCACCGCGGCCGCGCGGTCGTGTTCTCGTCGATCGAGGATTGTCACCGCCGGATCAACGATCCCGCGCTGGAGGTCGACGAAACCTCGATCCTCGTCCTGCAGAACTGCGGGCCGAAGGGCTATCCCGGCATGGCCGAGGTGGGCAACATGGGCCTGCCGCGCAAGGTTCTGGAAAAGGGCGTGCGCGACATGATCCGCATCTCGGACGCCCGGATGAGCGGGACGGCCTATGGCACCGTCATCCTTCATGTCGCGCCTGAGGCCGCGGATGGCGGCCCGCTGGCCTTCGTGCGCAGCGGCGACTGGATCGAGGTCGACATCCCGGCGCGGCGCCTGCATCTTGACCTGTCCGAGGCCGAACTGGCTCGCCGCGCCCGTGGCTTCGTGCCGGATCTGCCGCCGGTCCAGAGCGGCTACCAGCGGCTTTATCGCAATCATGTGGAACAGGCCGATCTGGGTTGCGATTTCGATTTCGCGGCAGAATCCGCGGCATTGACCGTCCAGCGCGTCAGCCACTGAAGGGGAGGGGAATGGGAAAGGTTCTGCTCATCACCGGGGGATCGCGCGGGATCGGCGCGGCGACGGCGCGTGCCGCGGCCCGCGCGGGCTGGACCGTGGTCCTGAGCTATCGCGCCGCGAGCGAGGCCGCGGCGCGCGTCGTCGACGAAATCCTTGCCGCAGGCGGCCGGGCAGAGGCGATCTGCGCCGATGTCGGTCGCGAGGCCGATGTCGTGGCCCTGTTCGCGCATTGCCGCGACCGCCACGGCCGGCTGGACGGGCTGGTGAACAATGCCGGCATCCTGCCCCGCGTCGCCCGGCTGCGCGATATCGAGCCCGCCCGCTGGGCCGAGACCTTCGCGATCAACGTCACCGGCACCTTTCTGTGCTGCCGCGAGGCGGCGCAGATGATGTCCACCCGGGCCGGCGGGGCAGGCGGATCCATCGTCAACCTGTCGTCCATGGCCTCGGTTCTGGGCGGCGGCGGCGAATTCGTCGATTACGCAGCCTCGAAAGGCGCGGTCGACACCCTGACCATCGGCCTGTCCAGGGAACTCGGCCCCGAGGGAATCCGGGTCAATGCCGTGCGACCCGGGCTGATCGACACCGAAATCCACGGCAGCGCCGGCGATGCCGACCGGGTGTCGCGGCTTGTGGGCAGCGTGCCCCTGGGCCGGGCCGGATCGGCCGAGGAAGCCGCCGAGGCCATCGTCTGGCTGCTTTCGGATGCCGCAAGCTATGTGACGGGCAGCGTGATCGCCGTCACGGGGGGGCGCTGAAGCCGGGGGCGTCCCGAAGATGATCAACAGCCATGCTTCTCCGATGAACGTCCAACCACGAGGGAGACAGAAGATGAAAGACATGAAACCCGATCTCACCCGCCGCCGGTTCCTGGCCACCACCGCCATCGCCTCTGCCACCGCTGCCGCGGGCCTGCCCCTTGCCGGGCCGGGCCGGCTCATGGCGCAGGATGCGCCCAGGGTGTTGCGCGTCGCCTCGGGCGAGGGGGACAAGACACAGGGCACGCTCGACCCGGCGCTGAGCGCGATCGACCCCGATTCCGCCCGCATCGGCTGCTGTTTCGAGCGGCTGACCCGGTTCGACGTCGACATGAACGTGGTGCCGCAACTGGCCACATCCTGGGAAAGCGACGATACCGGCGCGGTCTGGACCTTCCATCTGCGCGAGAACGTGCGCTTTGGCGATGGCACCCCGATGACGGCGGCCGATGTCGTCTTCAGCTTCCGCCGCATCGTCGACCCCGAGGTCGGGTCGCCCGGCGCGGGGCTTCTCAGCGCGCTGCCGGCCACCGGGGTCGAGGCGGTCGACGACCTGACGGTGCGCTTCACCCTGTCTTCGCCGGTGGTCGAATTCCCGTCGCTGATCACCAACCGCTTCACCTATATCGTGAAGGCGGGCCAGTCGAGCGAGGACCTGCGCACCCGCGGCATCGGAACCGGCGCCTATCGCGTCGGCCATTTCGTCCCCGGTGAAGAACCTGCCATCTTCGAGCGCAACGAATATTACTGGCGCGAGGGATTCCCGAAATTCGACCGGCTGGAACTGCGGTCGATCCCGGATCCGGCTGCCCATGTCGCGGCGCTGCTTTCGGGTCAGATCGACCTGTCCTGGGACATCCCGCGCAGCGGTGTCCAGGCGCTGGAGGCCAGCCCCGAGGTCGAGGTGCTGACCCAAAGGTCGGGCTTCGTGATCTCTATGGCGATGCAGGTGGACAAGGCGCCCTTCGATGACGTGCGGGTCCGCACGGCCATGAAGCTGGTGACGGACCGGCAGATCATCCTTGACGGTGCGCTCAGCGGCTATGGCAACCTGGGCAACGACAATCCGGTGGCGCCCTGGGTGCCCTATGGCATCGAAGAACCGCCGCGGCCGCGCGATGTCGAGACGGCAAAGGCGCTGCTGGCCGAGGCGGGCCACCCCGACGGCATCGATGTCGAGCTTTACACCTCTGAGGCGACACCAGGTTTCGTCGAGATGGCAACGCTTTATCAGGCGCTGGCTGCGGATGCCGGCATCCGCGTGACGATCAACCGCGCGCCGGCGCATGATTATTTCGCCAATGTCTGGCGCAAGGTGCCGTTCTGCTGCGCGTCGAAATCGGGACGCACGGCCGATGAGGCGATGGCGCTGTTCTACCTGTCGGGCGTGTCGTGGAACGATACCAACTGGAAGAACGCCGATTTCGACGCCGCCATCGCCGAGGCGCGCCAGACCCTCGACCCGGGCAAGCGGACCGAACTTTACCAGAAGGCACAGCGGCTGATCCAGGAGGATGGCGGCGTCATCCTTCCGGTGTTCTCGGCGGTTCTGGGGGCGCAGCGGACCGGGCTGACCGGTTGGACGCTGCCGGTACAGAAATACGACGTCGAGTTCACCGAAGTGGCCCCGGCCTGAGAAGAGGGGCGGGCAGAGCGATGCGAAGACAGATTGCAACCCAGCTGGCGCTTTCCGTGATCAGCCTGTTTCTGGTCTCGGCGCTGGTCTTCTGGCTGGTCGACAAGCTGCCGGGCGATACGGCCGAACTTGTCCTGGGCCAGAATGCCACCGAGGAGGCGGTTGCCGTCCTGCGAGAGCGGCTGCGGCTGGATATGCCGCTGTCGCAGCGCTACGGCCTGTGGCTGGGCGACATGCTGCGCGGCGATCTGGGGGATTCGATCGTTGCGGGCCGGCCGGTGATCGACGTCATCGGGCCGCGGCTTGCCAATTCCTTCGCGCTTGCCCTGCTCGCCCTTGCGATCTACGTGCCGGTCGGCCTCGGTCTTGCCCTTGTAACGGCGGTGAACCGGGGCCGGCCGCTTGATACCGGCATCTCGCTGGTTGTGCTGATCGGGATGAGCGTGCCGGAATTCGTGATCGCGATCTTCCTGATGATCGGGCTTGCGGTCGTGGTGCCGGTCTTTCCGCCCCTGGCGCTGATCGACCAGGCCTCCGGCTTCTGGGACACGATCTACATGCTGATGCTGCCCGCGCTGTCGCTTTGCGTGGTCATGACGGCCTATGCCATCCGGCTGATGCGGGAAAGCCTGATCCAGATCCTTGATTCCGACTATGTGCGCATGGCCGAACTGAAAGGCCTGCCGCCGCGGCGCGTGCTGCTGCGCCATGTCCTGCCCAGTGCGCTGGGTCCCGCCTTGTCGGTTACGGCGACCAACGTTGCCTATCTGATCGGATCGGTCGTTCTGGTCGAGATGGTGTTCAATTTTCCCGGCATCGGCCGACAACTGATTGAATCGCTTGTCTACAAGGATTTCCCGGTGGTGCAGGCAATCTCGCTGATCCTGTGCAGCATCTATATCCTTGCCAATCTGGTGGCGGAAATGGCGATTCTGCTTCTCAATCCCAGATTGTGGAGCCCGACATGAGCCTTGCTGCGCATTCGAAATTCAGCCCCGTGCTGCATCTGGGGCAGGGCCTGTCGTGGCCCGCGCGCATCGCGGCCCTGGTGATCCTGGGCTATCTGGTCGTGGCGCTGACGGCACCGCTGTGGATTCCCTACGATCCGTTTCGCATCATGATCGGGCCGCGGCTGGCGCCGCCCAGCCTCCAGCATCTGCTTGGCACCGATCAGGTCGGGCGCGACGTGTTTTCCCGGGTGGTCTGGGGCAGCCGGCCCGTTCTGGTGCTGGCGCTTGTCACCACGACGCTGGCCGTCGGCATCGGCACCTTCATCGGCATCCTGGCCGCCTATTGGCAGGGCGTCTTCGATCTGCTGGTGATGCGGTTGACGGATGTCTTCGTGGCAATCCCGCCGCTGATCATCGCTCTGCTGGTGATTTCGGCCCTGGGCAATGCGCCGGTGGTCATGATCTCCATCGTGGCCTTCATCTATCTCATCCGCACCGCCCGGATCCTGCGGGCGGCGACGCTGGCCATCGTGACAGAGGATTACGTCACCGCGGCCGTGTTGCGCGGTGACAGCACGCTGTCGCTGATCGGCGTCGAGCTGCTGCCGAACGTTCTGGGCACCGCGATGGTGGAATTTGCGGTCCGGGCGGGTTTCGTCATCGTCTTCATCGGTGCGCTGGGATTTCTCGGCTTCGGGGCTGCGCCGCCCAGTCCGGAATGGGGCGTGATGATCAACGAGGGCAGGGGCGTCATCCTGCAGTCGATCTGGCCGGTCTTCGGCCCGGCGATGGCCATGGCCATCCTTGTCGTCGCGTTGAACGTGCTGACCGATGGCATCGCCCGTCGGCTGGAAACCGGGCATCAGGGAGAGACGGCATGACCGGCGACCGGATGACTGCGGCAGGCCAGGGGGTGGCGGCGGGCCAGGCGGGCGCT
>JACSRN010000061.1 GCA_014879735.1 Paracoccaceae bacterium | reverse complement strand
TCCGTCGTCGGCAGCGTCAGATGTGTATAAGAGACAGCCTGGCCGAGGATGCGGCGGGCCGGCAGGTGGTGATCGAGCTGAAGGCCGTTCGCGCGCCGCGCGATGCGGTGGCGCAGGTGCTGGCCTATATGGGCGATATCCAGGCAGAAACCGGGCGTGCGGTGCGCGGCGTCCTTATCGCACCGGATTTCGACGCCCGGGCGATTTCTGCCGCGCGCATGGTGCCCGCGCTTGTGTTGCGGCGATTTTCGTTCCAGTTCTCGTTCGAAACGGTCGACCCGGCGCCCTGACCCGCGTCAGGCCCGGATGCCGCCGCCACAGGGCTGCAGGGACCAGGACGCCGCAGGATGATCGCCCTGACCGGCCGCCTCATCTGTGCCAATGCCATCGAGGCCGAACTCGTCGTCTCGCTGCTGCTAGACCATATCCGGCTCAGCCATGCCGGGCCGGGCTGCCTGTCCTTTGCCGTGCTGCGCAGGGGGATCTCTGGTCTGGCAGGCGGGCGAGGCCTTCACCGACCGCGCCGCCGTCGAGGTGCACCATCAGCGGACAGGCGCCAGCGCCTGACACAAGGCCACGGCGCATCCGCGGCGCGACGATTGCACGACGGGGCTCTGAGAGCGGGCGTTTCAGCGCAAGCCCGGGCTCTGAACACCCGTTACAGCGTGCGACCGGGCTCCGAGAGCGCCCGTGTCAGCGCGCGGCGGGAAATCTGCCGCGGAACGCGATTTCGGCCAGCGGCCGGCGGGGGCTTGGCACTTCGCGGGCGCGCAGCGCCTCCGGCAGGTCGGCCGTCGCACCGCGATGGCCCGCAGCCACCACGGCCCGCAGCGTATGCCCGTCCGGCAGGCCGACCGCCGCCGCCAGCGCCGCCGGATCGAACCCGCCCATCGCATGTGCGGCAAGGCCCATGGCTTCGGCCTGCAGCGCCAGGCTGGCCCAGGCCGCGCCGGTGTCGAAGGCCGACCAGTGGTTTGCGACCTCGGACCCGCCGGCATCGGGCGAGGTATCCTTCGACGCCAGGGCGATCAGCACCGCGGCCTTGTCGGCCCAGATCCGGTTGGTGGGGTTCAGCGCCGCGGCGATGGCGGCAAATCCCGCCTCGCCCCGCAGCGCCCAGACAAGGCGCCAGGGCTGCCGGTTCGCGGCCGAGGGCGCCCAGCGGGCCGCCTCGACCAGCGTCATCACCTCGGCCTCCGACAGCGGTGTTGCCGCAAAGGCCCGTGGCGACCAGCGCGCGGGAAACATCGGGGCGACAGCATGGTCGGGGCGGCGGGAAGGCAGGGCGTGTTGAGTCATGGCAGATCCGGTCCAGGGTTGTGCCAGAGAATTAGGTATCATGCTGCGGCGCAGCAAGAGCCTGCGCGCAGATCGGCTGGACATTCGCCCGCCGCCCGGCGACACAGGCAGCATGACCGCCGCACCGCCCGACCCCGCCCCCCATCGGCCGCTTGCGGCGGCGCTGTGGATGATCGGGTCCATCGTCTCGTTCTCGGCGATGGCGGTGGCCACCCGCGCGGTCAGCAGCCGCCACGAGGTGTTCGAGATCCTCGCCTATCGCTCGATGGTGGGATTGGTGCTGGTTCTGCTGCTTGCGACCCTGTTCGGCCGGCTGGACCGGATCACCGCCGCCCGCCTGCCCGGACATGCGCTGCGCAACACCGTGCATTTCACCGGACAGGCGCTGTGGTTCTGGGCGGTGACGCAAATCCCGCTGGCCCAGGTCTTCGCGCTGGAATTCACCTCGCCGCTGTGGGTGATCCTGCTGTCGCCGCTGGCTCTGGGCGAGCGGCTAACCCCCGGGCGCCTTGCCGCCGCCGCCGTGGGCTTTGCCGGCATCCTGATCGTTGCGCAGCCCGATTTCGGCAACCCCGATCCCGGCGTGATGGCGGCGGCGGCCTGCGCGATCTTCTTTGCCACGACCATGATCCTGACCAAGCGGCTGACGCGGTCCGAGGATCTGTTCTCGATCCTGTTCTGGCTGACGCTGTTCCAGGCCGGCTTTGGCCTTGCGCTTTCGTTCCGCGATGGCGGGATCGTCCTGCCCGACAGCCTGACACTGCCCTGGCTGATGCTGATCGGCGTGGCCGGCGTCGTGGCACATCTGTGCCTGACGCGCGCGCTGTCGCTGGCGCCGGCCTCCTTTGTCGGCCCGGTCGATTTCATCCGCCTGCCGGTGATCGCGCTGATCGGTGCCGCGCTTTATGACGAGCCGCTGACGCTGGGGCTGGTCATCGGCTCGCTCTTGATCCTTGGCGCAAACTGGCTGTCGCTGCGGTCGGAAACCCGTGCAGGGTTGACACAGCGCGCCGTAACGAAACCGTGACGTGGCGTCAGCGATTGACCGGCCGGCCCGCGGCGCCCTACCGTCGCTGCAGGGGAAATCCTTTGCAGGGATAAGAGGACCATGAAGCGTATTCTCATGACCAGTGCCGCGGCAGTCGCCTTTGCAGGCGTGGCTCAGGCCGGCGGTGTCGACCGTTCCGGCCAGTCAATCGGCATCATCTTCGAAAGGGGCAACTATGCCGAGTTCAGCTACGGCATGGTGAAGCCCAGCGTCAGCGGCACCGATCTGGCCGTTGTCGGCCCCACGGGCGCTGTCGTCTATCCGGGCGGGCGCGGTACCGGCGGTGTGGCCGGCAGCCACAACCTGCCTGGGCTGGCGTTCAAATACGACCTGAACGACAAGCTTTCGGTTTCGGTGATCTATGGCCAGGATTACGGCGCGGACGTGCTCTATCCGCTGGGCGACTCGGTCAATCTCGGCGGAACGATGGCCAAGCTGAATTCGGATGTCGTGACCGGCATCCTGCGCTACAAGTTCAACGACAGCTTCTCGGCCCATGCCGGTATCCGCGCCTCCAAAGCCTCGGGCGAGGTCAGGCTTTCCGGCATTGCCTATGGTCCGGTGAACGGCTACAACGTCAAATTCGACGAAGCCTGGGGCACCGGCTATCTGGTGGGTGGCGCCTTCGAAAAGCCGGAGATCGCGCTGCGGGTCGCGCTGACCTACTTCTCGAAGATCTCTCATGATTTCGACACCACCGAGACTTTCGCCACCAGCATCCCGCTGCCCACCGGCGGCGCCATTCCGGCGGGCGTGCCGCTGACCTCGGTCTCCTCGGTGGACACGCCGCAGGCGGTCAACCTCGACTTCCAGTCGGGCGTGGCCAAGGATACGCTGGTCTTCGGCTCGATCCGCTGGGTGGACTGGTCGTCCTTCAAGATCGATCCCAAGGTCTTCACCCCGGTGACGGGCGGCGGTCTTGTCAGCCTGGAGGATTCGACGACCTACACGATCGGCGTCGGCCGCAAGTTCAGCGACAACTGGTCCGGCTCGGTCTTCGCCACCTGGGAGCCCAAGGGCGACCCACTGGTCTCGCCGCTGGCACCGACGAATGGCTACCGCGGAATCGGCGTGGCCGCGGTCTATACCAGGGACAACATGAAGATCACCATGGGCGCCCGCTATCTGGATCTGGGCGATGCCCAGCCCGAAACCGGAACGCCCGACACGGCCCGCGCCAGCATGAGCGGCAACCATGCCGTGGCCTTCGGCGTCAAGGTCGGCTTCAGCTTCTGATCCGCATCCGGGCCTGCCCTGCTGCAGCCTCCGCAAAGCCCCGTCCGAAATGGACGGGGCTTTGTCGCATTTCGGGTCGCAAGCCGGTGGGCGGGCTGCTAGGCCGCTGGTCATGAGCACCCCCCCCTCCGCCCCGCCCCGCCCGACCTCCGGCCAAACGGCCGGCCAAGCAACGGTCCAGACGACGGGTATGACGACGGGCATGACCGGCCGCACCTGGGCCGAGCTGGTACTTCTCGGCGCGATCTGGGGCGGCAGCTTCGTCGGCAACAGCCTGGCGCTGTCCGCCTTCGGCATCCTGCCCACCGTGGCGCTGCGGCTGACGGGCGCCTGCCTCGTCCTGTGGGCCTATGTGCTGTGGCGTGGACTGCCGCTGCCGCGCGGCTGGCGGATCTGGGGCGCCTTTGCCGTCATGGGCCTGTTCAACAACGCCTTGCCGTTCAGCCTGATCACCTGGGGCCAGCAGACCGTGCCCGCCGGGCTGGCCGCCATCATCAACTCATCGACGGCGATCTTCGGCGTGCTGATCGCCGCCCTGGTCTTTCCCGACGAACGGCTGTCCCCACGCAAGCTGACCGGCGTGGCGATAGGCTTTCTTGGCGTGATCGTCGCCATCGGCATCGGCACGCTGGCCAGCTTCAGCCCGGCCTCGGCCGGCCAGCTTGCCTGTCTGGCGGCCGCGGCATCCTACGGGCTGTCGGCCGCCTGGGCGCGGGCGCGGCTGTCGCATCTGCCGCCGCAGGTGGCCGCTGCCGGGATGCTGACCACTTCGGCCGCCATGACGCTGCCCTTCGCCGCGATGACCGGCTTGCCCGCGACCCCGCCGCCCGCCTCGGCCTGGGTGGCGCTGGCCTATCTGGCGCTGATCTCGACCGCGCTGGCCTATCTGCTGCTCTACCGGCTGATCGCGGCGGCCGGCGCCGGCAATGCCAGCCTCAACACCCTGGTTGCCGCGCCGATGGCCGTGACGCTGGGCGGGCTGATCCTGGGCGAAGGCCTGCCGCTGCGCGCCTTCGCCGGATTCGCGCTGATCGCGACCGGGCTTCTGATCCTCGACGGCCGGATCTGGCGGCATTTTTCCCGTGCAAGGGCGCATCGCCCGGGATAAACCCCGCGACGACGGAGGGTTTGTCATGATCTACCCCAGCGCCGGCGATTATCTGGCTGCCTCGCACAAGCGGGTGCTGCTGTTCGGCATGTCGGGTCTGGGCAAGACTTTCCTGTCCAACATGCTGCGCGATACCCCCGCCCCCCAGGGCGGCGGCTGGTTCCATTATTCGGTCGATTACCGGATCGGGACCCGCTACATGGGCGAATATATCGCTGACAACTTCAAGCGCGAGGCGATGAAGGTTCCGCTCCTGCGCGAACTGCTGATGACCGACTCGGTCTACATCGCTTCGAACATCACCTTCGACAACCTGGCGCCGCTGTCCACCTATCTGGGCAAGCCCGGCGATCCGGCCCGTGGCGGCCTGCCCTTCGCCGAATATATGAAGCGCCAGGAACAGCATCGCGAGGCAGAGATCGCCGCCACGCTGGATGCCCGGCATTTCATCGAACGCGCCGAACAGATCTATGGCTATCGCCATTTCATCTGTGACACTTCGGGGTCGATCTGCGAGGTGGTGAACCCGCACGATCCCGAAGATCCGGTGATGACCCGGCTGGCCGAGACCCAGCTTCTGGTCTGGATCCGGGGATCGCAGGCGCATACCGCCGAACTGGTCCGCCGCTTCGACCGCGCACCGAAGCCGATGTATTACCAGCCCGCCTTCCTGCATGCGATGTGGCAGGAATACCGCGCCAGCCATGACGTGACCGAGGACGACTGCGATCCCGACCAGTTCGTCCGCTGGACCTATGCCCGTGCCCTGGCCCACCGCCAGCCGCGCTATGCCGCCATGGCGGATTGGGGCGTCACCATCACCGCCGAGGAGGTGGCAGCCATCCGCACCCCGGCCGATTTCGATGCGACAATCGCCTCGGCCATTGATCGCCGCCCGCCGCGGCCATAGATCGGCTTCCGACCGATCCCGCCGGCCCTTCAGGAATGCCACGATGCCCATCACCCTTCCCGCCACCCTTCCCGCCTTCGACGTTCTGCGCAACGAGGGCGTGATGGTGATGTCGCCGGAGCGGGCAGCGCGCCAGGACATCCGGCCGTTGCGCATCGGGTTGCTGAACCTGATGCCGAAGAAGATCCAGACCGAGAACCAGTTCGCCCGGCTGATCGGCGCCACGCCGCTGCAGATCGACCTGCATCTGATCCGCATGAGCGAGCACCAGACCAAGAACACCGCCGCCGCGCATATGGAGACCTTCTATCGCCCGTTCCAGGAGGTGCGCGGCGAGAAGTTCGACGGTCTGATCATCACCGGCGCGCCGATCGAGCATCTGCCCTTCACCGAAGTCACCTACTGGGACGAGCTGCGCGAGGTGATGGACTGGACACAGACCAACGTCCATTCCACCTTCGGCGTCTGCTGGGGCGGCATGGCGATGGCCTATCATTTCCACGGCGTGCAAAAGCACATGCTGGAGCGCAAGGCCTTCGGCTGCTTCCGGCACCGCAATCTTGCACCGACCTCGCCCTATCTGCGCGGATTCTCGGACGATTTCGTCATTCCCGTCAGCCGCTGGACCGAGATGAAGCAGCCCGAGATCGACGCGACCCCCGCACTGCGTACGCTGCTGGGCGCCGACGAGACCGGCCCCTGCCTGCTCGAGGACGAGGCGCACCGCGCGCTCTACATCTTCAACCATTTCGAATATGACAGCGAGACGCTGAAACAGGAATACGACCGCGACGTGGCCAATGGCACGCCGATCAACGTGCCGATGAACTATTATCCCGGCAATGATCCGGCGCAGCCGCCGGTCAACCGCTGGCGTAGCCATGCGCATCTGCTCTATGGCAACTGGATCAACGAGATCTACCAGACCACACCCTACGACCCCGAGGCGATCGGCCGCTAGCCTGGCGGCCGGGGCCGGTCGCGCCGGATTGCGGTCGGCTGCGCGCCCGGCCAATATGGCCGCAACAGCCAAGGAGTTTCCGATGGATCTGCCCTTCGACGGCGCGATCAGCCGCTACTTCCGTGAAGATGCCCCCAAGGCCGTGCGCAAGGCCATCGAACAGGATGACGGCAACGACATCCTGACCAAGGGCTATCCCTACCGCGAAGAGATGAAGAAGAAGGACTACGGGACGCAGATGGAGGGGCTGCAGCGCCAGCTGGTCCGGCTGCAGGCCGATGTGAAGGCCACCGGCAAGCGCCTTGTCGTGCTGTTCGAGGGCCGCGATGCCGCCGGCAAGGGCGGCACCATCGCCGCGATGCGCGAGAACATGAACCCGCGGGTGGCCAATGTCGTGGCGCTGCCGGCCCCCTCGGACCGCGAGAAGGGCCAGTGGTATTTCCAGCGCTACATCGACTGGCTGCCCGCCGCCGGCGAGATCGCGCTGTTCGACCGCAGCTGGTACAATCGCGGCGTCGTCGAGAAGGTCTTCGGCTTCTGCACCGACGAACAGCGCGAACGCTTCTTCCACCAGGTGCCGGAATTCGAGGAGATGCTGGTCCACGAAGGAATCACGCTGATCAAGTTCTGGCTGGAGGTCGGCCGCGCCGAACAGCTGAAACGCTTCCTCGCCCGCGAGCAGGACCCGCTGAAACAGTGGAAACTGTCGTCCATCGATATCGAGGGCCTGGCGAAATGGGACGATTACACCGCCGCCATCGACGAGACGCTGGCGCGCAGCCACACCACGCCGGCCCCCTGGACGGTGATCCTGTCCGACGACAAGAAACGCGCCCGGATCGCGGCAATCCAGACCGTGCTGCGGGCGGTGGCATTCCGCGGCCGGGATGCGGCACTGATCGGCACGCCCGATCCCGAGATCTGCGGCGGCCCGGGAATACGGGCCAAGGGCGACAATTGAAACGCGGCTATCACCACGGCAACCTGCGCCAGGCGCTGGTCGAGGCGGCGCTGGCGCTGATTGCGGCCCAGGGGCCACAGGGCTTTACCCTGTCCGAGGCCGCCAAGGCCGCCGATGTCACCCCCGCCGCCGTCTACCGCCATTTCGCCGGGCGCGACGACCTGCTGGCCGAGGTGGCACGCCAGGGCTTCGACATCTTCGCCGCCCTGCTGGAATATGCCTGGAACGACGGCCGACCCAGCGCGCTGGCCGCCTTCGAGGCAACCGGCCGCGCCTATCTGGCCTTCGCGCGGAAATATCCCGGGCATTATCAGGCGATGTTCGAAAGCGGCCTGCAACCTGCCCGCCATCCCGACCTGGCCGCGATCTCGGCCCGGGCGCAGACCACGCTCGACCGCGCCGCCGCCGGGCTGACCGAGGCGCTGCCGCCGCATCGCCGCCCGCCGGCGCGGATGATCTCGGCCCATATCTGGGCGATGTCGCATGGCGTGGTGGAACTGTTCCTGCGCGGCAACGGCGGCAGCCAGCCCTGGCCGCCCGAGGATCTGCTGGAAACCGGCGTCGGCATCTACCTGCGCGGCCTGGGCCTGCTGCCGCCCGACAGATAGGGCCCGCCGCCCGCGCGCCCCTTCGCCTGCCCCCCTAGATCCGCCGCGCCGACAACGGAACCGGCCCGCCTTCTTCTCTGCAAAAATATCCCCCTCCGGAGGCACGGCTGCGCTGGCGCAGCCGTCCGGCAAAGCGGCGCGGCACAGCGGCGCGGCAAAACGACCGCGCGGCGCGGCGGTTCAGCGGAACAGCACCAATGCCTCGGGGCTCCAGGCCACCTTGACCTGCTCGCCCACGTCAAGGATCGGCCGGCCCGGCACGTTGCGCATCGACAACCGGACCTCGATGTCGGTCCCGTCGAGATAGACATCGTAATAGGTCATGTCACCGAAATAGATCGCCTCGTCGACCTTGCCGCCGACCACCCGCTCTGCGGTGGTCTGGCCCGGGTAGAGCAGGGTCAGCGTCTCGGGGCGCAGGCCGACGACCGGGGATTCGCCCCGCGGCGGCGGCGCCTGGTCTTCGGTCAGCGTCACCCGGCCCAGGCCCTGCGCCTCGATCTCGATCCGCCCACCGGCCTCCGACAGCACGCTGCAGGGGAGGAAGTTCATCGTGCCGATGAAATCCGCCACTTTCTTCGAATTCGGCCGGCGATACAGCGTCTCGGGGTCGGCAAGCTGGGCGATCTGGCCTTCGAACATCACCGCGATCCGGTCCGACATGACCAGCGCCTCTTCCTGGTCATGCGTCACCAGAATGAAGGTGATGCCGACCTGGCGCTGCAGCTTGATCAGCTCCACCTGCATGTGTTCGCGCATCTTCTTGTCCAGCGCCGACAGCGGCTCGTCCAGCAGCAGGACCTTCGGCTTCAGGATCAGGGCCCGCGCAAGGGCCACGCGCTGCCGCTGCCCCCCCGACAGCGCATGCGCCGCCCGCGCGCCAAAGCCCTTCAGTCCCACCATCTGCAGCGCCTCTTCGACGGCGCTTGCCTTCTCGGCCCGCGACCGCGGATCCCGGCGCAGCCCGAAGGCCACATTCTCCGCCACCGACATATGCGGGAAGATGGCATAGCTCTGGAACACCATGTTCGTCGGCCGCACATTGGGCGGAACGCCCTTCATGTCCTTGCCATCGATCAGCACGGCGCCTGAATCGATGCCCTCGAACCCGGCGATGGTGCGCAGGAGCGTGGTCTTGCCGCAGCCTGACGGGCCGAGAAGCGAGAAGAACTCTCCGGCCTTGATCGTGCCGTTGATCCCGCGCAGGGCGTGATAGTCGCCATAGTATTTCTGGATGTCGCGAAACTCGATCATGGTCGAACGTTCGGCGGAAAAGGTCACAGGAAGCCTCCGGTATCCTTGCCGCCAATCCGGGCAACGCCACGGCGGCGGAAATATTCGGCGATGATGAGAAGCAGGATCGAGAAACAGACGAGGATCGTCCCCAGCGCCAGCATCGCCGGCACCTTGGCCGGGAAGCGGAACTGCCCGAAGATATAGACCGACAGGATCGGCCGGCCCGAACCGAGGAAGTTCGAGATGATGAATTCGTCGATCGAGATGGTGAAGGTGATCAGGAACGACGACAGGATCCCCGGCATGACCAGCGGCAGCACGATCAGCCGGAAGGTCGACCAGGGCGTCTCGCCCAGATCCATAGCCGCCTCTTCGAAGGAGCGGTCGAGCGACTGGAACGCCGAGGTCAGGATCGCCACCGCGAAGGGCATGCAGATCAGCACATGCCCCATGATGATGGTGAAGATCGACAGCGGCACGCCCAGCGACAGCAGGATGACCAGCAGCGCCATGGCGACGATCATCTCCGGCAGGACAAGGGGCAGCATGATCGCCCCCATCACGATGGGCTTGCCCGGCCACTGGTAGCGAACAGAGGACCTTGCGGCAAAGATGCCAAGCACGGTCGCCAGCGTGGCCGTCGACAGCGCGATGATCAGGCTGTTTCGCAGCGCGATGCCCAGGTTCGGATCCTGCCACATCTCGCCGAACCACTTCGTGGTGAACCCCGCCAGCGGGAAGGCCACGATGCTGGCATCGTTGAAGGCAAACAGCGGCAGGACCAGGATCGGCGCGTAAAGCACCAGAAGATACAGCATCGCATAAAGGCGCAGGCCCGGGGCTTTCATCATTTGCGCCCTCCCAGATAGCGGCGGTTCGCCAGCACGAAGGCGGCGCTGACCACGCCCACGATCAGCATCGCAGCCACCGCAATGGCCGATCCCATGGCCTGGTCGCGCTTCTTCAGCATCTCGACCTCGATCAGGTTGGCGATCATCGGCGTCTTGCCACCGCCGATCAGTTCGGGCGTGACATAATCGCCCACCGTGGGGATGAAGACGATCAGCACCGCGGCGATCACGCCGGGCATGGTCAGCGGCAGCGTGACGCGCAGGAAGGTTGTCCAGCGGGTTTCGCCCAGATCCTGCCCTGCCTCCAGCAGCGCGCGATCCACCTTTTCAAGGCTGACAAAGATCGGCAGCACCGCGAAGGGCGCATAGGCATGGCTCAGCGTGAAGACAATCGAGGCAAAGCCATGCGACAGGATGTTCACCGGCTCTGCGGTGATGCCAAGGCCCATCAGAAGGGAATCGACGATGCCGTTGTAGCCGAGGATCGTGCGCCACAGCGAGACGCGGATGATGTAGCTGGTCCAGAACGGGATGGTGATCAGGAACAGCCAGAGCGACTTTTTCGACGGCGAGACATGGAAGCTGACGAAATAGGCGATGGGATAGGCCAGGATCACCGTCGTCGCCGTCACCATCAGCGAGATGGTCAGCGACCGCCACATCACCGCGCGATAGACCGGCTGGGTGAACAGGTCGATGTAGTTCTGCAGCGTGACCGGCGCGCCCACTTCCCCCTTGCCGCCGGTCAGGAAGGAATAGATCAGCACCGTGGCCAGCGGTGCCGCCAGCAGCAGGACGGTATAGACCGCCGGCGGCGACACCAGAAGCCAGCCGGTCCTGGCCTCAGAGTTCCCTTTCGCCATTGCCCCCCCCTGCGGTGCTCGGCTTTCCTTATTTGATCAAATTCTGACGCCAGTCGTTACGTATTGCAAGCCTGCATTTTTGCAGCATTCCGGAAATGCGCAGGGGCGGCCTGCCGCGGCGCCGGCAGATGCCGCGCAATATTCCGCCGCATCAGGCGCAGGAAAATGGCCGGCCCAACCGGTATCGGGCCGGCGATTCTCCGGCACCGGGTCGTCCGGCCGCTCCGTGGCCCGGGATCGTCCGGCCAAACTCCGGCCACGGATCCTCTGGCCGCTCTGCGGCCCGCGGTCCTCTGGCACCCGGGGGCTGGCCGAGGTTTCTCTAGCCGAGGATCTTCTCGATTCCGATCGCCCGTTTCTTCAACTCGTCGTAAAGCGCGGGCAGGATGCGGGCGCTGCCCACTGCCGCGCGCAATGCGTCAGAGATCCCGGCCTCGCTGGCCTGCGGACCGGCGACGCGCCAGACCATGCGCCGCGTCACGCCATCGTCATAGACGATCTCGGTCTCGCCGCGCCGCTTGCGCCAGCCCAGGAAATCGGCGCCGCCATGCGGGGCGTGAAAGGTGGATTGCTGTCCCATTTTCAGGATCTCGGTTCTGCTCTGCCTGACGCGAAGGCTGCCCGCGGCCGGAACCTGCGTCAACGCGCCACAATTGATCGCCCGCCGGTTCCACCCGGGGTGATTCATTCCTGCAACAGACTGATATTGCGCCGGAAACAATTGCCGAAATTCCGCCACGACCGCGCCGCAATCCCGCCACAATCAACCGAGGTCAGACCGCCAGCTCTGCCGGTGGTCGATCAAGCAGCCGCACCAGCCGATCGATGGCGGCCGCGAAGGCCACCATCGGCAGGCTGCCGGGAATGGCCAGCCGCACCGCATTGGGCGCCCGCCCGCCCACCAGCGCATATTCATCGGCCGGGCGGACCAGCACGCGCTCGTCCTCGGCCATGCGGGTGAAGGTCGAAGCCCGCCACCCCCGCGGCAGGTTCAGCCAGACGAAGGGCACACCGGGCTGCCAGTTCAGGTCATAGCCGCCCAGCCGGTTGACCATCACCTGCAGCCGCGCGGCGAATTCCGCCTGCACCTTCGCCCGGATGGTTGCCGCCGCGCCGGTGCTGAACAGATACAGGCACAGGTCGCTCACCGGGCGGGACAAGGCGAAATAGGCATATTGCGACGCCAGCCGCCCGGCCTCGCCCATGCCGGCGGGACAGACGACATAGCCAAAGCGCAGCGCCGCCGACAGCGTCTTCGACAGGCTGCCCACCATCCACACCCGCTCCGGTGCCAGCGCCCGAAGCGAGGGGATATCGCTTTCCGCCACCGAATAGCAGTCGTCCTCCAGAATCTGCAGGTTGTGCGTGCGGGCGATCTCGGCGATCTTCACCCGCCGCTCCACCGGCATGCGGCCGGTGGTGGGGTTCTGCGCCTCGGTCGTCAGGCACAGAAGCTGCGCCCCGTGGCGGCGGCACGCGGCTTCCAGCGCCTCCGGAACAATGCCGTTGCGGTCGATCTCTATGCCCAGCGTCTCGGCCCGGGCGGTGCGGACGGCATGGCGGAATCCGGGATAGGCCAGTTCCTCCAGCAGCACGACCGGCCGGTCGCCGCGCAGCACACAATCGAGAATCAGGCTGACCGCATTCTGCCCGCCATGGGTCAGCGCAATGTCATCGGGCGAAACCGGCCCCAGGATCCGGTCGCCGACCCAGCGCACCACCTCGGCGCGCAGTTGCGCCTCGCTGCTCTGGCTGGTGTAGTCGAGCCAGCCCTGCCCGGTCCGCTCCGCCATGTCGAGCAGCGCGGCCCGGAAGACCTCGGCCTGGCCGACCTCGGGCACCTGCGGCGGACGCAGGTCGACAAAACCGCTCGTTCCGGATTGTACCCTTTCAAGAAACAGGGGTTGTGTCGGTCCCAGTCGGGGTTGTGTCGATGCAACAAAGGTGCCGCGGCCAACGGTGGCGGCGATCAGCCCCTCTTGTGTCGCCAGTTGATAG
Organism: Paracoccaceae bacterium; assembly: GCA_014879735.1. GTDB lineage: Bacteria > Pseudomonadota > Alphaproteobacteria > Rhodobacterales > Rhodobacteraceae > Pseudogemmobacter. The sequence continues at coordinate 16,613 of JACSRN010000061.1, read as the reverse complement.
GCGCGGGCCACCGTGCCCGGGGTCAGCTGCAACCGCCAGGCGAGATCGCGCACCGTCGGCAATTGCGCACCCTGCGGCAACTGGCCATCGCCGACCGCCTCGCGCAATGCCCGGCTGAGCGCCAGATATTTCGGCCCGGGAAAGGCCGACAGGTCAGGAGTCCATATTGTATCCGTCACAATGTATCTCTAGCGACTCAATCCAGGTGTTTGATACAGAGATGCTACGCGATATTCTGGATTGTATCAACACAAAGGAGATGGAGATGTCTCGCGCCCTTGCCGAACCGATGCCGCTGGCCAATATCACCGGCCTGCCCCCGGTCTCGCGCCTGCTGGTCGAGGCAGGCCTTCTTCTGGCGCGCTGGGATGACCGGCGCCGCACCCGCAACGCGCTGACCCGCCTCGATGCGCATCTTCTGTCCGACATCGGCCTGACCTCGGTCGGCCGCGACATGGAATCCGCCCGCCCGTTCTGGCGGGGCTGATCCACCGCATAGCTTTTGCTCCCCTGACCCTGGGGCCGGTCCGTCCGGCCCCATTTTTTGCATTCTGCCGGGCTGTCCGCGAATGCACCCTGCGGGAACCGGCGGCCAGTTCCCGCCCCGGGGTCCGGCCCTGCCGGACGATCCCCGCCGCCCCGCATGCGGTACGGCGGCCGGGCAAAGCAAAAGGCGCGGACCGAAGCCCGCGCCCTGAGGTGGAACGGAACGATCCGCTCAGCGCTTCGAGAACTGGAAGCTGCGGCGCGCCTTGCGCTTGCCGTATTTCTTGCGCTCGACCACGCGGCTGTCGCGCGTCAGGAAGCCCGCGGCCTTCAGCACCGGACGCAGGCCGGGTTCGTAAAGCTGCAGCGCCTTCGAGATGCCGTGCTTGACCGCCCCCGCCTGACCCGACAGGCCGCCACCGGCCACGGTGGCGATCACGTCGAACTGGCCCTCGACATTGGCAATCTGGAACGGCTGGCGCAGAATCATCTGCAGCACCGGACGCGCGAAATATTCCGAATAGTCGATGAACTTGCCCTTGTTGTTCCGGATCAGGAACTTGCCCGAGCCGGGCTTGACCCAGACGCGGGCAACCGCATCCTTGCGCTTGCCGGTGGCATAGGCGCGGCCCAGCTTGTCGCGCACGGGCGCGCGGGGGGCGGCTTCGGCGGCCGGGGCGGCAGTGCCCACGGCGGCCTTCAGATCGTCAAGAGACTTGATGTCGGCCATGATGCTCACGCGCTCCGGGTGTTCTTCTTGTTCAGCGGCTTGACGTCCAGGACGGTGGGCTGCTGGGCTTCATGGGGATGGGCGGTGCCGGCATAGACGCGCAGGTTCGACATCTGCTGACGGCCAAGGCGGTTGCGCGTGATCATCCGCTCGACGGCCTTCTCGACCACACGCTCGGGATGGGCGCCCTCCAGGATCTGGCGCGCGGTGCGGCTCTTGATCCCGCCGGGATGGCCGGTGTGCCAGTAATACACCTTGTCGTCGCGCTTCTTGCCGGTCATCTGCACCTTGTCGGCGTTGATGACGATGACATTGTCACCCATGTCCATATGCGGGGTGAAGGTCGGCTTGTTCTTGCCGCGCAGGATATTGGCAACGATCGTGGCAAGGCGGCCCAGAACGACGCCCTCGGCGTCGATCAGGATCCACTTCTTCTCGATGTCCGCCGGCGTTGCGGTAAAGGTTTTCATCGTGGGTCCAACATGGATTCGGGCGGAGGTTTCTCTCCGCGCATTCGGATGCGGGCTTATCGCCGCATCGCACCGCCGCGTCAAGGCATCGGAAAAAGAATAAATCCAATCGCATCAGTGCTTTGCGATAGCGGTATCATAATACCCCAACTCTTGCCCTTCCCCTTGGCGCAAATACCCCCGCCGGAGGCCGCCGAGCCGGTTGCGCCGCAGGCGCAGAGGCGAGACAGGATCTTGCGGCGCAGCCGCCCCGCTTCGCTTTCGCCCTTTCACCACCGCAGCTTCGGCGGCATCGCGGGATCCCTGCCGGGCGCCAGCGGCGCGGTCGCGGCCTTCGGCTGCTCCGGCGCGGGCAGGTCGAACCGCAGGGCCACCCGCACCAGCGGCGCCAGCGCAGCATCGCCGGTGGCAAGGAAGATCACATCCAGATGGCCGGTCTCGACCCCGGAAAACACCAGCGCCTCGCGGGCGGCACGGGCCAGCGCGGCCTCGGCCCCGGGGCGCGCGTCGAGAAAGGCCAGAAGATGCCCCTGCCGGCCGTCCTGCCAGCGCACCCCGGCCAGCAGCGCCGCTGCGGCCAGCCCACCCGCCCGGGCGAACTTGGCATCCAGCGCCGCCACCAGCGCCCCGGGCGCCTCGGGCCGGAGAAATTCCTCGGGTCGCGCCACCGCCTCTTCCGGCCCGCCGTCCAGCGCCCCGGCCAGCCAGTCCATCGCCTCGGCCGGCAGCAAAATCTCCGAGGGCGCCACACCCAGGTTGACCCCCAGCCCGATGCCCTGCCCCTTCAGAAACCCCGCGATCACCCGGCCGGGCAGCGCGGCATAGGGCGCCCCCCCGGCGGAAAACGCCGCCAGCCGGTCCTCCCGGTCGAAGACCAGCACCACCGGCCCGCTTTCCAGCGGAAAGATCCGGGGCTCCAGCACCTCGCCCGCAGCCTCGCGCTCCAGCAGCAGGAACATCTCGCCATCCGCCAGCCGTTCGTAAAAGCGCAGCCGCAGCGCGTCATTGCCGGGATCGGCCGACAGCGCGGCATGGGCCGCATCGAGCAGGGTCGGGTCGCTGTCCGTCACGCCAATCCACCCGGGTCTTCGTCCGGGGCCTCCATCACCGCCCGTATCCGGGCCTGCAGTTCGGGCACAAGCTCGGCATCGAACCAGGGATTGCGCCGCAGCCATGCCGTATTCCGCCAGGACGGATGCGGCAAGGGGAAGACACCCGCCGCGGCATGGCCGCGCCAGTCCGCCATCGCCTCGGCCAGCGTCTTTGCCCCCAGATGCCAGCGGATCGCGGCGCCGCCCACCGCCAGGGTCAGCCGCAGGCCCGGCAGTTCCGCCATCACCCGCGCCCGCCAGGTCCGGGCACAGACCGGTGGCGGCGGCAGATCATGGCCCTTCGCATTATAGCCGGGAAAGCAGAAGGCCATAGGCACCACCGCAACCCGGTCGATGTCGTAGAACCCGGCTGCATCGAGGCCGGTCCAGGTCCGAAGCCGGTCGCCCGACGGGTCGGCGAAGGGCCGTCCCGAGGCATGGACCCGTATTCCCGGCGCCTGCCCCGCGATCAGCAGGCGCGCAGATCTGCGATACCACACCACCGGCCGCGGCCGGTGCGCCGTCGCCGTGGCGGCAAAGCGCGCCGCGCAGATTTCGCAACGCCCGATTTCCCCGGCCAGCCCCATCGTCGCGCGTCCCACCCCTTGCCTGCCTGCAACGCTCCCGGCCGGATTACCCCGTCCGCCACCGCAAGGGCAAGGCGCGCGCGTTGCGAGACCCATGCGACACGGGTATCGCACCGCACCGCCCCCCACCCTGCCGCGCCGGCCTTTCCACCTGTCGCCAGACCCATTGCCAGCCAGCGCCGGGGTCGGACATAATGGGGCCGCAATGCCGGCGCAGGGTGGAAGGAACTGTGCGGGCCTTCCGGGGGATTCTTCGCCTTCGGGGGGGATCTTCGGGACCAACGGTCCCGCGGCGGGCGGTACGGACGATTTCGGCCCCGGGGGGCGGGGGTAGCCCCGTCGCGGCACCCGGCGCCATGGGCAGGCGCGATGATCGAGTTTCAGGCAGTTTCCAAATCCTTCTGGACGGGCAAGCGGCGCAAGGTGATTCTGAACCACGCCTCGTTTCGCGTCGAGATCGGCCGCTCGCTCGGCATCCTGGCCCCGAACGGCGCCGGCAAGACCACCGTCATCAACATGATGGCCGGGCTGGAAAAGCCCGACGAGGGCACGATCACCCGCGCCTGCCGGGTCTCGTTTCCGCTGGGATTCATGGGCGGGGTGAACGGCAAGCAGTCGGCGCATGAAAATTGCCGCTATATCGCGCGGCTCTACGGGCTGGACCCCGATTATGTCGAAAGCTTCTGCCGCTGGCTCTGCGGCCTGGGCGAGTATTTCGAGATGCCGCTGTCCACCTATTCCGCCGGAATGAAATCGCGCTTCACCTTCTCGCTGATGCTGGCGATCGAGTTCGACATCTATCTGATCGACGAGGGCATGCCCGCCACCGCCGATGTCGAATTCAACCGCAAGGCCGGCGGTATCCTGCGCGAGCGGCTGAAGAACGCCACCGTGGTGATCGTCTCGCACCAGCCGCAGACGCTGGAGAGGTTCGCCCGTCAGGCGGCGGTGCTGAAGAACGGCCAGATGTACATGTTTGATACCCTCGAAGAAGCGAAACGCCTCTATGACTACGCTTAAGGCCGCCCGGTACCGCATCCGCGCCGCAGAATCCGCGCCGGCCTCCGCTGGCTTTACGGCAAGGACGGCGGCGCCGGTCGCCCCTGCCCCGCCGCCGCCGGTCGAGACGCCGGCGCCCGCGGCGAATGTCACGCCGATGCGCCTCCGCGCCAGAGCCGCCGAGGCCCCGCCAGAGCCCGCGCCGGCGTCCCCGTCGGAGCCACGGCCCGCGGCGGCCGCGGCGGCGCCGCCGCAGCAGGACGACGACATGCCCTTTGCGGTGCATGACGACGGGTTCGGCGATCAGATCTTCGAAACCGCCCGGGGCAAGGATGCGCCGGCACCGCAACCGGGGATGCGCCGGACCTCTGAACCTGCGGCGAAGGCATCGGTGCGCCGCGACGCCGCATCGCGCGAAGCCGCGGCGAAACCGGCGGCTCTGTCTGTCGAGGACCGGCTGGAAGCGATCCGCAAGGAGGGGCTGACCGGCCGCCAGTTGCGCATTGCCCGCCGTATCGCGCAAAGCCACAACTTGCCGGCCACCTCGGACCACGATGCGGTGCGGCTGTTGCGCGATGCCGGGATCGACCCGTTTCAGCGCGGATCGATGCTCGACGGGGTCACGGGCGATGACGAGGCGCCGGCCGGATCCGCGCCGCAGCCCGCCGCGGCGTCGCGCGCGCTGACGCCGTTGCCCGGCGATGGGGTGAAACTGCCGCAGACCGTGAAGCCGGCGCAGCTTCCCTCGACCGAACAGCGGGCCGAGGTGAACCACGCCGCCGAAATCCTGAAGATGCAACAGGAAATCGCCAAGCGGCGGCGGCGGAAGCTGGCGCTTCTCTTCGCGCGGATGTTCGTCTTCGTCTTCCTGCCGACGCTGGTTGCGGGCTGGTATTTCACCTCGGTCGCCACCCGGCTCTACACCGCGGACAGCGAATTCGTCATCCAACAGGCCGGGCCGCCGCAGGCCGCCGGGCTGGGCGGGCTGTTTCAGGGCACGGCGCTGGCCACCTCGCAGGATTCGATCGCCGTGCAGGGCTATCTGCAGTCGCGCGACGCCATGATCCGGCTGGATGGCGATCAGGGCTTTGCCCGGTATTTCGCGGCCGAGGGCATCGACCCGATCCTGCGCCTGCCCGAAGGCGCCACCCAGGATGACGCCTACAGGCTGTACAAGCGCTTCGTGCAGATCTCCTACGACCCGTCCGAAGGCATCATGCGGCTGAATGTCAGCGCGCCGGATGCGGATCTGGCCGTGGCCTGGTCCAAGCAGCTGATCGCCTATGCCGAAGAGCAGGTGGACCAGCTGACCCACCGCCTGCGCGCCGATTCGATGCAGGGCGCGCGCGAAAGCTATGAAGGTGCCGAAAAGGCCATGGTTGCGGCGCAGCAGCGCGTTGTCGAGCTGCAGGAGAAGTACAAGATCCTGTCCTCGGATGTCGAAGTCACGCTGCTGACGCAGCAGATCGGCCAGCTTGAAACCCAGCTTACGCAGGAAAGGCTGTCGCTGGCGCAGATGGAGGCGAACGAAAGCCCCAACCAGGCCCGGATGGAGCCAGTGAAACGCCGGATTGCCACGCTGGAGGTGCAGATCGCCGAATTGCGCAAGAATCTGACCGAAGGACAGGATGGCAACAACTCGCTTGCCCGCATCCAGGGCGAATTGCTGGTGGCCCAGGCCGATGTCCAGACCCGGCAGATGATCCTGGCCCAGGCGCTGCAGGCGATGGAAAATGCCCGTGTCGAAGCCAATCGCCAGGTGCGCTACCTGTCGCTGTCGGTCTCGCCCTTGCCGCCCGAGGAGCCATCCTATCCCCGGGTCTTCGAGAACACGCTTGTCACCCTGCTGATCCTGCTCGGGATCTATCTGATGGTCTCGATGACGCTCTCGATCCTGCGCGAACAGGTCTCGGCCTGATCCCGGCCTGATCGCCGCCTTGCTCCGGCCCCGCATGGCGCGGGTCGGGGCGCGCCGTCATCGCATCGTTACAAAACTGCCGGACCGCTGTCATGCAAACCGCCTATTCCGGCCGGTGAAGGGCCGACTTGCCGGTCCGACAACAGGAGTGATCCATGAAATTCGTCAAGTTCACCGCCTCGGCCCTCGCGCTTGCAGCCGCCGCCACAGCGGCCGATGCGCGCGACCAGATCCAGATTTCCGGCTCGTCCACCGTCCTGCCCTATGCCACCATCGTTGCCGAGGCTTTCGGCGAAAACTTCGACTTCCCCACCCCGGTCGTCGAGGGCGGCGGTTCGGGTGCGGGGCGCAAGAAGCTGTGCGAAGGCCTGGGCGAGAACACCATCGACATTGCCAATTCCTCGTCGCGCATCGCCCAGTCGGATATCGACCTGTGCAAGGCGAACGGCGTCGAAGAGATCATGGAGGTCCGCATCGGCTATGACGGCATCGTCTTTGCCTCGGATGTGGACGGCAATGACTTCGCCTTCACACCGGCCGACTGGTACACCGCGCTGGCCGCCGAGGTTGCCAGCAATGGCACGCTGCTTGCCAACCCGAACACCTCCTGGGCCGAGGTCAACGCCGCCCTGCCCGACCAGCCGATCCTGGCCTTCATCCCCGGCACCAAGCACGGCACCCGCGAAGTCTTTGACACCAAGGTCATCGTCGAGGGCTGCAAGGCCACCGGCGCCTACGACCTGTTTCTTGCCGCCGCAACTGGCGAAGATGCCGACAAGAAGAAGGCTGCCGAAAGCGCCTGCAACAAGCTGCGCACCGACGGCCGGTCGGTCGACATCGATGGCGACTACACCGAAACGCTGGCGCGCCTGGATGCGGACAAGAATGCCATCGGCGTGTTCGGCCTGTCGTTCTACCAGAACAACACCGACAAGCTGAAGGTCGCGACCATGAACGGGATCGTCCCCTCGGTCGATACGATCGCCAAGGGCGAATATCCGGTCTCGCGGCCGCTGTATTTCTACGTCAAGAAGGCCCATATCGGCGTGATCCCCGGCCTGAAGGACTATATCCAGTTCTTCGTGTCGGACGAGATGGCCGGCCCGGACGGCCCGCTGGCCGAATATGGCCTGGTATCGGACCCCGAACTGGCCGCGACCCAAGCCGCCATCGAGGCCGAAACCCCGATGGCCGCGCTGAACTGAACCCGGCGCATCGGCCGGAATGCCACGGGGCGCCCCGACAAGGGCGCCCCGTTTCTTCATTGCGGCAGCCGGCACCAGCGGCCGCCCGCATCCCGCGGCGGGCACTGCCGGGCCAGCCCTGCGCCCGCGGCATGGCGCATCCGCTGTGCATCCGCTTGCCGGCCCGCGCGTGAGCGTCTAATCAGGGAAAAAGCGGGGGGCTCCATGCGCATTCTCATCACCAACGACGACGGTATCAACGCACCGGGCCTGGCCGTTCTGGAAGAGATCGCGGCCGGGCTTGCCGGACCTTCGGGCGAGATCTGGGTGGTTGCCCCGGCCTTCGAACAATCCGGCGTCGGCCATTGCATCAGCTACACCCATCCGATGATGATCGCCAAGCTTGGCCCGCGCCGCTATGCCACCGAAGGCAGCCCCGCCGATTGCGTGCTGGCCGCGCTGCATGACGTGCTGCAGGGCGCGCGGCCCGATCTGGTCCTGTCCGGGGTGAACCGTGGCAACAACGCCGCCGAGAACGTGCTCTATTCCGGGACCGTGGGCGGCGCGATGGAGGCGGCGCTGCAGGGCATTCCGGCGATCGCGCTGTCGCAATACCTCGGCCCAGAGATGGGCGACATGGAGGATCCGTTCGAAAGCGCCCGCCGGCATGGCGGCGCGGTGGTGCGCGCGCTGCTGGATCGCGGAATCTGGGCGGGCGAGGATTACCGCCTGTTCTACAACGTGAACTTTCCGCCGCGCTCGGCGGCCGATACCCTGCCGATGCGCGTTGCGGCCCAGGGCTTTCGCCGCGACACCCGGTTTTCCTGCGATCCGCATATCTCGCCCTCGGGGCGGCGGTTCCTCTGGATCAAGGGCGGTGCGCAGCACAGCCCGACGCTGCCGGGCACCGATGCCGCGGTCAATCTCGCCGGGCATATCTCGGTCACGCCCATGCGGGCCGACCTGACGGCGCATGATGTGCTTTCGGATTTGGCGGAAAGGCTGGCATGAGCGAAACCGGCGCCCGGGACGACGATCACGCCGCCCTGATGGCCGAGCGCAAGATGCGCTTTCTCTTCGCGCTGCGCTCGCATGGTGTCACCGATCCGCGGGTTCTGACCGCCATGGAACGGGTGGATCGCGGGCTTTTCGTCAAGGGCATCTTTGCCGAACGTGCCTATGAGGACATGCCGCTGCCCATTGCCTGCGGCCAGACGATCAGCCAGCCCTCGGTGGTGGGGCTGATGACCCAGGCGCTGCGCATCGGCCAGCGCGACACCGTGCTGGAGATCGGAACCGGCTCGGGCTATCAGGCGGCCGTCCTGGCGCAGCTGGCCCGCCGGGTCTATACCGTCGACCGCTGGCGGCGGCTGGTGCGCGAGGCCGGCGAGGTGTTTCACCGCCTCGGGCTGGCCAATGTCACGGCAATGACCGCGGACGGCTCGTTCGGCCTGCCCGACCAGGCGCCGTTCGACCGCATCCTTGTCACCGCCGCGGCCGAGGATCCGCCGGGGCCGCTGTTGCAGCAGTTGAAGCCCGGCGGGATCATGGTGCTGCCGGTCGGCCAGTCGGACCATGTGCAGAAACTGATCCGTGTCACCCGCGGCGAGCAGGGTCTGGAATACGAGGAACTTCGCCCGGTCCGTTTCGTACCTCTGGTCGAAGGCTTGGGGAACGAGTAGTCTTTCGCCATGCGCCGGGGGCCAACCCGGACGAATGTGACGGCAAGAGGCGGTATCCCATGATGTTTCTTTCGGTTTTCCCCGGCACCCGGCTGCGGTTGGCTCTGGTCTGTTCGGCGGCTGTCCTTGCGGGCTGCACCGGCAACGGGCTTGGCAATCTGGACTGGGATCTGCGGCGTGGCGCAGGTTCCACGGCGGATGAGGCGCGGCAGGCGACGGCGGCAAAGCCGGTACCCGACGGCAATGGCGTCCTGTCCTATCCCGGCTACCAGCTGGCCGAGGCGCGGCGGGGTGACACCGTGGGATCGCTGGCCGGGCGGCTGGGGGTGAACCCCGAACAGCTGGCCCGTGCCAATGCGCTGCGCCCGACCGATCCGTTGCGCGAGGGCGAGCTTCTGCTGCTGCCACAGCGCGTGGCCGCGGCGCCGCAGCCGATGGCCGGCGGCACCGGCACCGGCCCGGTCGACATCACCGCCATTGCCACCACGGCACTTGATGCCGCGCCCAAGACGCCGGGTCCGGCGGTGGCCGCTCCGCCGGGCGGCGGCAAGGAGCCGATCCGCCACAAGGTCGTGCGCGGCGAGACCGCCTTCATCATCGCGCGGGAATACAACGTTTCGGCCAAGGCGTTGGCAGAATGGAACAATCTCGGCCCAGAGATGGGCGTGCGCGAAGGCCAGACCCTGATCATCCCGGTTGCCACCGCCGCGGCGCCGAACCCCGAACCCGTGCCCGTGCCGCCCGGCACCGGCAGCCCGACGCCCACGCCGCCCTCGGCCACAAAGCCGCTGCCCGACGAGAAGACCCAGCCCGCCTCGGAAAAGGCCAAGGACACCCCCGCCTCGCCCGATCTGGGCAAGGAGCGCACGACTGCCTCGAAACTGGCGATGCCGGTGCCGGGCAGCATCATCCGCGGCTATGACAAGAAGAAGAACCAGGGCGTCGACATCGCTGCCGCAGCCGGCACGCCGGTGAAGGCAGCCGAAGCCGGGACCGTCGCGGCCATCACCAAGGACACCGCGCAGGTGCAGATCGTGGTGATCCGGCATGCCGACAACCTGCTGACGGTCTATGCCGGTGTCGATGCGCTGAAGGTGAAGAAGGGCGACAAGGTCGGCCGCGGCCAGCAGATCGGCATCGTCCGGCAGGGCAACCCGGCCTTCCTGCATTTCGAGGTGCGCAAGGGGGCCGACAGTCTGGACCCGACCAGCTTCCTGCAGTAGCCAGCGGCCAGGCGGCCGGCCGCCTGGCCGGCGGCCCTGGCCGATGGCGGCGGTGGCCGGCCGCCTAGTGGCGGCGGTGGCCGGCCGCCTAGCCGGCGGCCCTGGCCGATGGCGCCGCGGTTGCTGCAGGTTCGGCGGCGGCGGTCCCGGCCGCCTCGATCTCGGCCGCGCGCTTCTCGACCTGTTCGACGATATGATCGATCATCCCATCGTTGCCCAGCTTGTGGCTTTGCCGGCCGGCAAGATAGACCATGCCGCTGCCCGCCCCGCCGCCGGTAAAGCCGATGTCGGTCATCAGCGCCTCGCCCGGGCCGTTCACCACGCAACCGATGATCGACAGGCTCATCGGCGTCTTGATATGCGACAGCCGCTGTTCCAGCGCCTCGACCGTGCGGATCACGTCGAATCCCTGCCGCGCGCAGGACGGGCAGGAAATGATCTGTACCCCTCTTGTCCGCAGACCCAGCGCCTTGAGGATTTCATAGCCGACCTTCACCTCTTCCACCGGATCGGCCGAAAGCGAGACGCGGATCGTATCGCCAAGGCCGAACCACAGCAGCGACCCCAGCCCGACCGCCGATTTCACGGTGCCGGTGGTCAGCCCGCCGGCCTCGGTGATGCCAAGGTGCAGGGGGGCGTCGGTTGCGGCGGCAAGCTGCTGGTAGGCGGCGGCGGCCAGAAAGACGTCCGAGGCCTTCACGCTGATCTTGAACTCGTGAAAGTCATTGTCCTGCAACAGCTTGATATGGTCGAGCCCCGATTCCACCATCGCATCCGGGCAGGGCTCGCCATATTTGTCCAGCAGGTGCTTTTCCAGACTTCCGGCATTCACCCCGATCCGGATGGAGCAGCCGTGATCCTTCGCCGCGCGCACCACCTCGGCCACGCGCCGGGCATCGCCGATATTGCCGGGATTGATGCGCAGGCAGGCAGCACCGGCCTCGGCCGCCTCGATGGCGCGACGGTAGTGGAAATGGATGTCGGCGACGATGGGCACCGGGCTTTCGCGAACGATCTCGCGCAGGGCGCGGGTGCTGTCTTCGTCGGGGGTGGAGATGCGGACGATATCCGCGCCCGCCTCGGCAGAGCGGATCACCTGGTCCAGCGTGGCGCCGACATCGGTGGTCAGCGTATTGGTCATGGTCTGCACGCTGATTGGGGAATCGCCCCCCACCGGCACGGAGCCCACCATGATCCGGCGGCTTTTCCGGCGTTCGATATTGCGCCAGGGGCGGATGGGGTTCAGCGACATGGCAGTCTCCGGGCGGGCGATGCGGTCGTGTCGAAAGATAGGCAGACAAAAGGCGCGCGTAAACCGCGCGCCCGGGACAAAGACATGCGTTGCGTCAGTTCGCCGGTTCCGGCTGTGGCTCGACCTCGGTTCCCGAGGCATCGGCCGTCATCACCTTGGCCAGAGCCTCGTCCTTGGTGAAATCCGCCTCGGCATAGCGGCCGGTCAGCGCCTCGGCCGAAAGCGCCACTTCCTTCACCACATTGGCGCCAGGGGCAGCGGGACCATAGGTCGTGCCGTTGACCACGAAATAGACCGAACCGGAATTGCCGGCCCGCAGCTTCGCGGCCTCCTCCAGCGAGGGCACGCTATAGCGCTCGCCGGCGTCGAGAATCTTTTCGAACAGCACCGTGCCATCGGCCGAGGTCACGCGCACCCAGGACGGGCGGACGGCCAGAAGCTCGACGCCCGGTTTCACATCGGCCGTGACCTGCACGTCATTGCCGGCCAACGCGGCGGCAACGGCGCCCTCGATCGCGGCATCGGTCCCCGTGGCGCTGCCATCGGCGGGCACGCGCGGATTTATGGCGCCGATCGGGCCGTTGCGTGCCTCCATCACCGGCACATCCAGCGCCTGCGGCCGATAGAGCCGGTCCATCAGATCGGGCGCGGCGCCGGCTTCGGCGGTTTCGGTTGCGGTTTGCGCCGGGGCCAGCGCGGCCGGCACCTCCGGCTTGAGCGGATCGATCTGCACCATCACCGCCGGCGCCTCGTCCACCGGGGCAAGCTGCACGCGCTGCACTTCCTGCAGGATCGACCAGCCACCATAGCCGATGGCCCCCACCAGCGCGACCAGCACCGCAATGGAGCCCACCGCCGTCGGCTGGATATGCGACATCCAGCTTTCGCCCCTGGGCACGAAGGACAGGTTGGGATTGGCCAGCGGATCGGCAAATTCGGCGCGCACCCGCGCCTGCGCCGCACGCTGCGGCGAGGCCGCGGCGGCAGACAGACCGTGGGCAACCGAGAAGTTGGCCTCCTGACAGAACCGGCGGAAGGCTTCGTCCGGGTCCATTCCAAGGTAGCGCGCATAGGACCGGACATAGCCCGCGACGAAACCATGGGTCTCGAAGGCCGAAACATCGGCATTCTCGATTGCCGCGATATAGGTGGCCTTGATCTTCAGTTCGCGCTGCACGTCAAGCAGCGATTTACCCAGCGTGGCGCGTTCACCACGCATCAGGTCGCCGAGGCGAAGATCGAAGTCGTCAAAGCCTTTCGGCTTCTCCTCCTCCGCTGCCTGAGGTTTGGACCTCCAGCCGATCATGCGAAACCTGTCCCCTTGGCGCCTGTATGCCGATGGCCGCCCTATGCGGCGACTCACCGATTTTCTATTGCGGACAAGCTAGCACAGGGCAAGCCGCTTTGCACATGCAGGATCGCTCAGGCAGAGACCTCGGCGCGATTCAGCGCACAATGCTGCCAAAGCTTGTCCATCGCGCGGACCAGCCGGTCGATCTCGCCCGAATCGTGCACCGGCGAGGGGGTGAACCGCAGCCGTTCCGTGCCGCGCGGCACGGTGGGGAAGTTGATCGGCTGCACATAGATGCCATGATCTTCGAGCAACATGTCCGACAGCATCTTGCAATGGATGGGGTTGCCGACATGCACGGGCACAATATGTGAGCCGTGGTCGATGATCGGCAGGCCCAGGGCCTTCAGCCGCATCTTCAGCACCTTCGCCTGCGCCTGCTGTCTTTCGCGCAGGGCGCGGCCCTCCGCGCCCTTCAGAAGGGCAATCGAACTGGCCGCCCCGGCAGCCACGACAGGCGGCAGCGAGGTGGTAAAGATGAACCCTGGCGCATAGCTGCGGATCGCATCCACCATCTTCGCAGATGCAGCAATATAGCCGCCGAAAACGCCGAAAGCCTTGCCCATGGTGGCATTGACGATGTCGATCCGGTGAAGCTGGCCGTCGCGTTCCGCCACGCCGGCGCCGCGCGCGCCATACATGCCCACGGCATGCACCTCGTCCAGATAGGTCAGCGCCCCGAACTCTTCGGCGACATCGCAGATCTCGGTGATCGGGCCGAAATCGCCGTCCATCGAATAGACGCTTTCGAAGGCGATCAGCTTCGGCACCTCGGGATCGTCGGCCGCGATCAGCTCGCGCAGATGCGCCACGTCATTGTGCCGGAAAATGCGCTTGGGCCCGTTGCCGCGGCGCACGCCCTCGATCATCGAGGCATGGTTCAGCGCGTCGGAATAGATGATCAGCCCGGGGAAGATGGTGCGCAGCGTGGACAGCGTCGCATCATTGGCGATATAGGCCGACGAAAACACCAGCGCCGCTTCCTTGCAGTGCAGATCGGCGATCTCGGCCTCCAGCCGCTTGTGATAGACCGTGGTGCCCGAGATGTTGCGCGTGCCCCCCGATCCGGCGCCGGTGGCGTCCAGAGCCTCGTGCATCGCGGCCAGGACGGCGGGATGCTGCCCCATGCCGAGATAGTCGTTGCCGCACCAGACGGTAATCTCGCGGGTGGTGCCATCGGGGCGGTTCCAGACCGCCCGCGGGAACTGGCCCTGCTTGCGCTCGATGTCGATGAAAGTGCGGTAGCGGCCCTCGTCGTGCAGGCGGCCGATCGCAAGGTCAAGGGCGGAGTTGTAGTTCATGGGTGCGTCCTCACGTCTGCTGCCGCTGCTGTTACCCCGGCGGCCCCTGCCTTTCCTTGACTTGCATCAAGGGTATGGGTTTTCGCAAGGCGCAAATTGTCGCGCCGGCGACATATGTTTCGCGCCTAGCGCTGCTGCGGTTCGACCAGCAGGACCATGACGCAGGGCGCTGCCCCCTGGCGCAGGGCATTGCAGGCATCGGTGGCAGCGGTCTCGGCCGCGGCCGCGTCGGCAAGGCCCGCCAGCGCCACGGCCGAGGCCACAGGCTTGCCCTCGCGCACGAAACCGTCGTCGGGCGAGGCCGCCAGCGCGGCAAAGCCGCCCGCCGCCGCCTTGTCCTGCGGCACGAAGATCGCCAGCGCCGCCTCGTTGGTCATCACCAGCCGCAGCGTGGCCAGTTCCTCGTCCTGCAGGAACGGATGGCGATAGAGCGTCACCTCCGACTGGCCCAGCACGCCGCGCTCGATCGGCACCGCCCCGGCCAGCGCCGTCCCCGCCAGCGCCGCCCCTGCAAGGCCAAGGCCCACCATGGCCGCCGCAACCCGTCTCATCCGCCGCTCCGTTGCAAAATTCCGTTTCTTCCTAACGCAAAGCGCCAGCTCTGGACAGTCCCCCGCCGCCTGATAGGCTTTGTGCCGCCGCCATCCCAGCCAGGAGATCCCATGTCCGACCCGCTTGTCCCCGTTCTCGCCCGGATCGACGAAACTCTGCCCCAGGCGCTGGAGCGGCTGATGGCGCTGCTGCGAATCCCCTCGATTTCGACCGACCCGGCCTATGCGGCCGATTGCGCCCGCGCCGCCGACTGGCTGGTGGCCGATCTGCAGGGCCTGGGATTCGAGGCCGCCTCCCGGCCGACGCCCGGGCATCCGATGGTGGTGGGCCATGGCGGGGCCGGCGGGCGGCATCTGCTGTTCTACGGCCATTACGATGTGCAGCCCGTCGATCCGCTGAGCCTCTGGGCTCGCGACCCCTTTGACCCCGCCATCGAGGAGACGGCCGCGGGTCCGGTGATCCGCGCCCGCGGTGCCTCGGACGACAAGGGCCAGTTGATGACCTTCCTCGAGGCCTGCCGCGCCTGGAAGGCGGTGCATGGCACCCTGCCCGGCCGGTTGACGATCTTTCTGGAGGGCGAGGAGGAATCCGGTTCCCCCTCGCTGGTGCCTTTCATGACCGAGAATGCGGCCGAGTTGCGCGCGGATCTGGCGCTGATCTGCGACACCGGCCTGTTCGAAGGCCGGGCGCCGGCGATCAGCACCATGCTGCGCGGCCTGGCCAAGACCGAGTTCACCATCCATGCCGCAAACCGCGACCTGCATTCCGGCATGTACGGCGGCCTGGCCCGCAATCCGCTGCATGTGATGGCGCAGATCCTGGGGCGGATGCATGATGCAAGCGGCCATGTCACCATCCCCGGCTTCTACGATGGCGTGGAAGACCTGCCCGACACCCTGCGCCAGCAATGGCAGGCGCTGGCCTTCGACCATGCCCGCTATCTGGGCGACGTGGGCCTGTCGGTACCGGCGGGCGAACAGGACCGGACACCGCTGGAAATGATCTGGTCGCGCCCCACGGCCGAGGTGAACGGCCTCTGGGGCGGCTATACCGGCGCCGGCTTCAAGACCGTCCTGCCGGCCGAGGCGCATGCCAAGGTATCGTTCCGGCTGGTGTCGAAACAGGATCCCGCCCGGGTGATCGCCGCTTTCCGCCACTGGTTCGCCGCGCAACTGCCGGCCGATTGCCGGGTGGAATGGCATGACGAGATCGCGGGAAGCCCGGCCTCGGTGATGGAAATCTCCGATCCTGCCTTCGAGATCGCCCGCCACGCGCTGTCAGACGAATGGGGTCGCCCAGCAGCCTTTGTCGGCGAAGGCGGCTCGATCCCGATCGCGGGCTATTTCAAGACGGTGCTGGGAATGGACACGATGCTGATCGGCTTCAGCCGCGACGACGACAACATCCATTCGCCAAACGAAAAATACGATCTGGAGAGCTTCCACAAGGGTATCCGCTCCTGGGCGCGGATCCTGGCCGCGCTGGCCTAGGCGCACCGACCGACCCGCGATCCCTGCCGGGATCGCGGGTCGCGCCGGGGGTGGCAACTGCGCCACCGACCAAGAACATGTGCAAGGCATTCGCGCGGGCCATGCCCGCTACCGCATCCCGCAGCGGCCCTTGTGCGCCGCAGCATCGCGTCCTGCAACAGCCCCTGCGCGCCGCACAGGTTGGGGCGCGATCTGCGCGCGGTTTCGGGCGGCAAAGGCTGGGGGGAATGGCGCGGTTGACGGGGCTCGAACCCGCGACCCCCGGCGTGACAGGCCGGTACTCTAACCAACTGAGCT
>JACSRN010000133.1 GCA_014879735.1 Paracoccaceae bacterium | reverse complement strand
ACGACTATGGCGAAGCCGACGACGATCAAGATCCGTCTGAACTCGACGGCGGGCACCGGGCACTTCTACGTGACCAAGAAGAACGCCCGCACCATGACCGAAAAGATGGTGGTCAAGAAATACGATCCCGTGAAGCGGGAGCATGTCGAATACAAGGAAGGCAAGATCAAGTAACGCCTTCGGGCAGGGCGCGCGCCGTCCTGCAAGCGATATGGAACGTAAGACGGGCAGGCGGAGCGATCCGCCTGCCCGTTTCGTTGTGTCTTGGGATTGTCCGTGTCGCGGGAATATCTGGCGGTGAAGGGTTTGTTGCCGCCGCCCGGGAAGGCCTGGGCGACCGCCGAGGCCGGGCCCGGCTGGCATAGGGTGCCAGTGGCGGCCGACATGCGACAAGGTTCGCAGTCGCAGCAGAACCTGCAAGTGATTTCAAGGCGTTGACGGACTTCGGGATGGAAGGCAACGGCAATCGCCATCTCGATAACTGGTCAAAGCAGTTGAGAAAGATGCCGGGCCTCACGGTCCTGCCGGACGCAGTGGCGAGGCTGTGCGTGCTGCCACCGTAACCAGAAAAGCAAAGGGGCCGGTCTTTCGACCGGCCCCGGCGATTTTGGCTTTTGGCCTGCTCAGTTGTCGCGGTTGCCCATGAACTGCAGCAGGAACATGAACAGGTTCAGGAAGTCCATGTACAGGTTCAGCGACCCCATGATGGCCGATTTGGCCAGCCATTCCTGATCCATCGCCATGGCGTGCTGGATGTAGTTGTTCTTGATCGTCTGGGTGTCCCACGCCGTCAGACCGGCAAAGATCAGCACACCGATGACCGAGATCGCGAAGGCCAGGCCGGCAGAACCGATGAAAAGGTTCAGGATCGAGGCGACGATCAGGCCGATCAGGCCCATGACGAGGAACGTCCCCATCGCCGAGAGATCACGCTTCGTCACATAGCCGTAGAGCGACAGGCCCGCGAAGGCGATCGCGGTGACGAGGAAGGTCGAAGCGATCGAAACCCCGGTGAAGACCTGGAAGATCCAGGCCAGCGACAGACCCATCACCGCCGCGAAGGCGTAGAAGAAGAATTGCGCGGCCGCAGCCGACATGCGGTTGATCATCGCACTGAAGGCAAAGACCATGCCAAGCGGCGCAAACATCACGACCCAGCCGAGGATATTCGGCCGCAGCGTCATCGGGTCGCGGAAGATCGCCAGCAGCGTATCCGACGAACCGACCGCCCAGGCCACACCCGCCGTGATCACCATCGCCACGGACATCAGCCCGTAGACTTTATTCATATGGGCGCGAAGCCCTTCGTCGATCTGCGCGCGGGCACCGACGCCAACGCCGCGGACCGTTTCATATTGAGCCATCTTATGTGCCTCCGATGTTGTCCCTAAGGGCAACGCCGGGGGGACCGGCGTACCTTAAGGGCGAATATCGGCAGTCTGCCGCAGAATTTCAAGAATTTCAGTCTGAAAAAGCCGTCATTTACCGGCATTCGTGGGATCGCCAGCGCTGGGGTGCGTCCCAGACCGGGCGGGCCGTCTCGTCACGGACCTCGGCCGCGGTCAGGCCGAGGTCGGCCAGCCTGTGATCTTCGAGGCGAGACAGGCCCGCGCGCTCGCGCCGCAGCGCAAGGATCAGGCCAAGCCCGTGGGCGATCCGTGCAAAAAGCCCGCGCGACCTGCGGTGGCCGGGAAGGGTTGCGGCAAGGGTCATCGGCATTCCTTTCAGGGTTTGTGATGCGGGGGCGTGGTTTCATGATTTCTGTTGATAGGATGCCGATTTCATGATCATCATGGAAATGAATGATCGTGACGCGATGAATCAGGAATCATGATATGCCACGCAATCTCGACCTGACCGCAGTGCGGGCCTTCGTCGCCGTGGCCGATGCCGGTGGTGTCACCCGGGCGGCCGGCCTGCTGAACCTGACGCAATCCGCGGTGTCGATGCAGATCAAGCGGCTGGAAGAAAGCCTTGGTCGGACGTTGTTCCTGCGCGCTGCCCGCAAGCTGGCGCTATCGCCCGAGGGCGAGCAACTCATCTCTTATGGCCGGCGGATGCTGGCGCTGAATGATGAAGTGCTGGACCGTTTCTCCTCGACCGCCTGCGAGGGGGAAATTCGCCTCGGCGTGCCGCATGACGTGGTCTATCCGGCGATTCCGGGCATCCTGCGGCGGATGGCGCAGTGCTATCCACGGGTGCGGGTGAACCTTGTGTCCTCCTTCACCCTGGTCATGAAGGAAGATTTCGCCCGCGGCCTGTTCGATGTGATCCTGACCACCGAAGAGGCGCCGCAGGCCGGGGCCGAGGTGCTGTCGGCCCGGCCGCTGGTCTGGGTGGGCGCGCCGGGGGGGGCTGCCTGGCAGCGGCGGCCGCTGCGGCTGGGCTTCAAGGACACCTGCATCTTCCGCCCGCGGGCGCAATCGGCGCTGGATGCGACGGGAATCGCCTGGGAAATGGCGACTGGCGGCGAAAGCGAACAGGCCGTGGAGGCGACGGTTGCCGCCGATCTGGCCGTGTCGGTGCGGATGGTGGGCAGCATCCCCGACACATTCGAGGTGATTTCGGGCGAAAACATGCTGCCGCCGGTGGGCGATATGAAGCTTGCGCTTTACCGGACGAACCGGCGGCGCGACGAGGCGACGGATCTGCTGATGGCAGAGCTGCGGATGGCTTACGGCAGCTGATCCATCGCGATCACGACCTTGCCGGTGGCGCTGCGGTTGCGCAGCATCTCCAGCCCGTCGGGCAGGCGATCGAAGGGCAGGACGGCCGAGACATGCGGTCGCAGCCGCCCCTCGCGCCACAGATCCATCAACGCATCAAGCGAGGCGACCAGACGACCCGGCGCGAAGGTCAGGTAGCCGCCCCACCACATGCCGATGACCGTGACATTGCGCACAAGAAGCTGGTTCAACGGGACCTGCGGCACTTCGCCGCCGGCAAAGCCGATGGCCAGCATCCGGCCACCGGGGCGGGTGGCGCGCAGGGCGGCATCGAACCCGGGGCCGCCGACGGTATCATAGGTGACGTCGATGCCGCCCAGGTTGCGCAGCGCCGATTTCAGATCCGGCGTGTCGCTGTCGATCACTGCGTCGGCGCCGGCGGCACGGGCGAGAGCGGCCTTTGCCGGGCCGCGGACCGAGGCGACGACCCGCGCGCCCATCCGGTGGCCGATCTCGACTGCGGTCAGCCCGACGCCCCCGGCCGCGCCGGTGACGAACAGGGTCTCGCCCCGCGCCAATCGCGCTTCATTCAGGGCGAGGTGCGAGGTGCCATAGGCGATCAGGAAGCCTGCCGCGGTGGCAAAAGGCATGTCGTCGGGGATCGCCACCAATCGGTCGACCGGGATCGCCGCATATCGCGCGAAGGCGCCGTGCCGGACATGCGCTGCAATGCGGGTGCCGGGCGCAGGGCCGGTGGTGCCGGGGCCCAAAGCCTCGACCGTGCCGGCAAGCTCCAGCCCGGGAACGAAGGGCGGCGCGATCCGGTCCTGATACCGGCCCTGCGCCATCAGCAGATCGGCAAAGTTCAGCCCGGCTGCCGCGACGCGCACCAGCGCCTCGCCCGGCCCGGGGCGCGGATCGGGAACCGACGCCAGGGTTGGTGCGTTCATGATGGCGTCGATCTGCCAGGCCTGCATGGCGGCCTCCTTCTGCGTCGTTGTGCGGTTGCATCGCCGCGCGACCCTAGGGCAGTGATCGGCGGGGCGCCAGAGTTCCGGCCGCACCGGCGGCCCGGCGAGCAAACTGACGTGCTGTTTTTGTGCAAATTGCAACTCATTTTGCAATGCATTTCGGGATACCCGCAAAGGTTGAATTCAACCATCGTCGGGCGTCCTGTCGTGGCATGCAATCGCGCGCTGATTGAATTATACGCCCGTATAGTCTTACCTGTCCAAATGGACAGGTTTTCGCAGCGATTTCCCGCCGGTGGTTTTTTCCGGGCGAAATCGGTACTTGGCACGAATTATGCTTATAGAGAGGTAGGGGACAGAATAAAATAGGTCTGGAGTAGAGAATGAAGCATCCCGTTGACGCCCATGTCGGCAAGCGGATCCGTCACCGTCGCTGGATGGTAGGCATGACCCAGCAACAGCTGGCCGACAGGGTCGGCATCAAGTTTCAGCAGATCCAGAAATACGAAACCGGGATGAACCGGGTCAGCGCGTCGCGGCTTTGGGACATTGCCGATGCGCTGGGCGTGCAGATCGCCTTCTTCTTCGAAGGTCTCTCGGACGAGGAAGCGCCGGCCGTTGCCAAGGGCGACATCATGGCCGACAAGGAGGCACTGGAACTGGTGCGCAGCTATTACGCCATTCCCGAGGCGCAGCGCCGGCGGCTGTTCGATCTTGCGCGGGTATTATCCGACGCGGCCTGAACCGCGGCTGCTGCATACTTTTCCTTGACCGCTTCCGGTGCAGGCTTTAGCGCCGGATGGGGACAGGGGGCGACATGGCGCGGCAGATCATCGGACAGGACGAGGCGGCAGAGATCATCGCGACGGCAGAGGCCCTGGCCGATGCCGCGCGCGAGGCCACGCTCTTGCATTTTCGCAGCAGCGGCCTTGCCGCGGAGTCAAAGGAAGCGGTGCGCTTCGATCCGGTGACGGTGGCCGACCGGCTGTCCGAGGAGCGGATGCGCGCCATTCTTGCCGACCGCCGCCCGGCCGACGGGATCCTGGGCGAGGAGTTCGGCGCGACCGAGGGCAGCAGCGGGCTGACCTGGGTGCTCGACCCCATCGACGGCACCCGCGGCTATCTTTCCGGCACGCCGACCTGGGGTGTGCTGATCGCGCTGTCGGACGCCGAGGGCCCGGTCTATGGCGTGATCGACCAGCCCTATATCGGCGAGCGGTTCATCGGCGGGCTGGGGCGCGCCGAGATGACGGGGCCGCAAGGTCGCGCGGGCCTGAAAGTCCGTGCGCCGCGGCCATTGTCCGAGGCGATCCTGTTCACGACCTTTCCCGAACTCGGCACTGTCGAAGAGGCCGCTGCCTTCCGGCGGGTGGCAGCCCGGACGCGGCTGGTCCGCTACGGGATGGATTGCTATGCCTATGCGCTTCTCGCGGCGGGCCAGATCGACCTGGTGATCGAGGCGGGCCTGCAGGCCTATGACGTCCAGGCGCCGATTGCCGTGATCGAGGCGGCGGGCGGCATCGTGACCGATTGGCAGGGCCGGCCCTGCCCGCAGGGCGGGCGGGTGCTGGCGGCGGCCAATGCCACGGTCCATGCCGAGGCGATGCGCCTGTTGGATGCCGGCTAGGGGGCGCTGCCCCCGTCGCCCCCATGGGGGGCGACCCCCCCGGGGTATTTGGATCAAGAGGAAGGCGGGCCGGTTGCAGGGGAATGCAGCCGCCGCTAGGATTGGTGTGCGGCGCACGAGTCCTTCTCCCTTCTGTCGGCCCGCCGGGTGATTCACCGAAGGGGCGGAGGACGCCATGCCCGATCTGCTTATCAAGAATGCCGATATCGTGGTGACGATGGATGCGGCCCGGCGCGAGGTTGCCGGCGGCGATATTCTGGTGCGCGATGGTGCGGTCGTGGCCGTGGGGCAGGGGCTGCAGGCGCCGGGGGCTGAGGTTCTGCGCGCCGAGGGTTGCGTGGTCACGCCGGGCCTGGTGAACACGCATCATCACCTCTACCAGACGCTGACCCGGGCGGTGCCGGGCGGGCAGGATGCGCTGCTGTTTGGCTGGCTCCGGACGCTATATCCGATCTGGGCGCGGTTCGGGCCGGAAGAGATGTTCGTCTCGGCGCAGGTAGGGCTGACCGAACTGGCGCTGTCGGGCTGCACGCTTACCTCGGATCATCTGTATCTCTATCCCAACGGCGCGCGGCTGGACGACACGATCGCCGCGGCCCGCGAGGTGGGCCTGCGCTTTCACCCCACCCGTGGCGCGATGAGCATCGGCGAATCGGCCGGCGGCCTGCCGCCCGATGCCCTGGTGGAAGCCGAGGCCGCGATCCTGGACGACATGATCCGGGTGATCGATGCCTTTCACGATCCCGCGCCGGGCGCCATGCTGCGGATCGGGCTGGCGCCCTGTTCTCCCTTCTCGGTCAGCCGCGAGCTGATGCGCGATGCCGCGATCCTGGCGCGGGAAAAAGGCGTGATGCTGCACACGCATCTGGCCGAGAATGACGAGGATATCGCCTATTCCCTGGCACAGTTCGGCTGCCGGCCGGGACAATATGCCGAGGATCTGGGCTGGACCGGCCCCGATGTCTGGCATGCCCATTGCGTGAAGCTGGACGGGGCGGAGATCGGGCTTTTCGCGCGCAGCGGGACGGGGGTCGCGCATTGCCCCTGTTCGAACTGCCGGCTGGGCAGCGGCATCGCGCCGGTCCGGGCGATGCGGGATGCCGGCGTGGGGGTTGGGTTGGGTGTCGACGGTTCGGCCTCGAACGATGCCGGCAATCTGGCGGCCGAGATGCGGCAGGCGATGCTTCTGCAGCGGGTGGCGCGGGGCGCAGATGCCATGGGCGCGCGCGAGGCGCTGGAGATTGCCACGCTGGGCGGCGCCCGGGTGCTGGGGCGCGAGGATTGCGGGGCCATCGCGCCGGGGATGCGGGCGGATTTGGCGATCTGGGACGTCTCGGGGATAGAGGCGGCGGGCGCCTGGGATCCGGTTGCGGCGCTGGTGCTGTGCGGGCCGGGGCGGGTGCGCGATCTGTTCGTGGACGGGCGCGCCGTGGTTCGCCGCGGCGAGATGGCCACGCTGGATGCGGGCCGTGTGATCGCGCGGCAGCAGGGCCTGGCGCGGCGGCTGGCCGGTTAGCGCCGCCCGAAGCCGACCAGACCGGCCACCAGGAGCACTGCGGCCCCGCCGATCCAGGCCCAGGCGCCCATACCGAGAATATCGGTGCTCAGACGCAGCAGATCCTCGGCCGTGCCATTGACCGGCAACGGCAGGCCGAGGTCGATGGCGCCGTCGCGCAGCCGGACATAGCCATAGGCGACAATGCCGACGGCAAGGCCTCCGGTCAGCACCGCAAGCAGCCGTGACGCCAGCCCGATCAGCGACAGCACCACGAACAAGGCGGCAAGGACGAAGGTGGCAAGAAAGATCACCAGCTCCCCCGGGGATTCCACCACGAAGCGTTGCGCGGTGTCGAGATCGGGGTTCAGGTTGCGGATCAGATCCCAGGGCACGAAGCGGGCGCCGGGAAGTGTCGTGCCCAGCCAGGGCAGGAACAGGCTGACAACCATGGCGGCGGCGGCGAGAACGGCAAGGGCGCGCATCGGGGCCTCATCGGATGGTTCGGTTCGGCCGGATCAGACCCCGCCATGGTGCCGGGGTCAAGAGGAAACCCTTGATGCGAAAGGTGGACCGGGCGCAGGCCCGACCCGGCCGCTGCAAGGGCGCAGGG
>JACSRN010000029.1 GCA_014879735.1 Paracoccaceae bacterium | reverse complement strand
GAGGTCAGAAGCCCCTCCTTCTCGATCATCCGCAGCGCCTCGCGCACCGGCGTGCGGCTCAGGCCGAGTTCCTCGGAAATCTTCACCTGGGAAAGCCGCACACCGGGCCGGTACATCCCGGCAAGGATCGCGCCGCGGATCTTTTCATAGGCCTCGTGCATGCGCGCACCGCCAGCATCTTCGCCCGCCTCGGGCATCTGTCGGGCGGTGATATCGCTGGCATTGTCGGTCATGAAGGCTCCGTCACGAGGCTGGGGCGACATCAGATGGCAAAATATGTATCCAAACAATCAAGTGAGTCAACAAAACTGTATACATATTCTCGACCGTCACTGGCCGATACAGCAGGAACTCGCGGGGAAATCTGTCCGAAACCTGATCTATCCGGTTACGATTCAGGGGAAATCACATCCTCCTATCCGTCACCTTGCAAGGCCGCATCCCGATCATGTATCCATGTTCCATTGCAAGCTGTGAAGACAGGAAATTGCCCATGTCGCGGCCACAATCCCCGACACCCGCTTGCGCGCCGGCCACAACACCGGCGGCCCGCATAGCCGACGGTCGCCGCCGGGTCATGCATTGCAGCCACTGGGGCGCCTATCGGGTGGTGCTGGAGGGCGACCGCATCGCCGGGATCGAGCCGTTCGAGGCGGATCCCATGCCCTCGCCCATCCTCGGCTCGGTGCCCGACTGGATCGGTTCGCCCTTGCGCATCACGCAGCCCGTCGTGCGCCAGGGCTGGCTGGCGGCCTGGCGCGCCGGGCGGCCGCCCGATGGCCGCGGGCGCGGCGCAGAGCCCTTCGTGCCGGTTTCCTGGGACGAGGCGCTGGACATCGTCGCCGCGGAAATCGACCGCATCCGGCACCGGCATGGCAATGCCTCGATCTTCGCAGGCTCCTATGGCTGGGCAAGCTGCGGCAGGTTCCATCACGCCGCGGGCCAGATGAAACGGCTTCTGAACCTTGTCGGTGGCCATACCGGCCATGTCGACACCTATTCCGTGGCCGCCGGGCAGGCGATCCTGCGCCTTGTGGTCGGCGATACGGCGATGAGCGAGGGACAGGCCACCACCCTGGACGACCTTGCCGCGCATTGCGACCTGCTGCTCGTTCTGGGCGCGATGTCGCCTCGCACGGCACAGAATGAATCGGGCGGTATCGGCCGGCACATGCTGGGCGAACATCTGAAGGCCATTGCCGCGCGCGGCACCCGCATCGTCCATGTCTCGCCCTGCCGCGACGACATGCCCGAAGGCCTGGGCGCCGAATGGCTGCCGATCCGGCCCAACACCGACGCCGCCCTGCTGCTTGCGCTTGCGCGCGAGGTGGTCCGTGCCGGCGGGCACGACAGCGATTTCCTCGCCCGCTGCACCAGCGGCGCCGAGGAGTTTCTCGACCATCTGGCCGGCAACCGCGACGGAGTGGAAAAGACCGCCGACTGGGCCGCCGGCATCACCGGCCTTTCCGCCGCGACGATCTGCACCCTGGCGCTGGCACTGGCGCAGAGCCGCAGCTTCGTCGCCGCAAGCTGGAGCCTGCAACGCGCCCAT
The DNA here is from genome assembly GCA_014879735.1 of Paracoccaceae bacterium. Lineage (GTDB taxonomy): Bacteria > Pseudomonadota > Alphaproteobacteria > Rhodobacterales > Rhodobacteraceae > Pseudogemmobacter. The sequence goes on along the minus strand of JACSRN010000029.1, from coordinate 28,709 downwards.
CACGGCGAACAGCCGTACTGGGCCGCCATCGGGCTTGCCGCGACGCTGGGCCAGATCGGCCTGCCCGGTGGCGGGGTGGGCTTCGGCATCGGCTCGCTTGGCGGGGTGGGGGCGCCCTTCGCGCTGACCCTCGCCCCGGCGATCCCGCAGGGACACAACCCCACAGGGAGTTTCATCCCTGTCGCGCGCATCGCCGACCTGCTGACCCGCCCGGGCGAGACCTTCAGCTACGAGGGCAGGACCCACAGCTACCCCGATATCCGCATGATCTACTGGGCCGGCGGCAATCCCTTCCACCACCATCAGGATCTCAATCGCCTGGCCGAGGCCTGGACCCGGCCCGAAACCATCGTGGTGCAGGATCCGATGTGGACGGCAACGGCGTTGCGGGCCGACATCGTCCTGCCCGCCTCGACCTCGCTCGAACGCAACGACATCGCGGCCAGCCGGCGCAGCGATCTGCTGGTGGCGATGCAGCAGGCGGTGCCACCACAGGCGGGCGCGCGCTCGGATCACCTGATCTGCGCCGGCCTGGCACAGCGGCTGGGCGTCGGCGCGGCCTTCACCGAGGGGCGCGACGAAATGGGATGGCTGCGCCACCTCTACGAGATCACCCGCCAGGATGCGGCCAGCCGCTTCGGCCAGGCGATGCCCGATTTCGACAGCTTCTGGCACCGGGGCCATACGACGGTGCCGGTCCGCGCGCAGAACGTGCATCTGGCCGATTTCCGTGCGGATCCGGCGGGCAATCCGCTGTCCACCGAAACCGGGCGCATCATGCTGTCCAGCCCCAGGCTGGACGCGCTGGGGCTGGAGGACTGCCCGCCCCGCCCGAGCTGGCTGCCGCCGGCGGAATGGCTTGGCAATGCCGGCCCGGACGAATTGCACCTGATCTCGCGTCAGCCCGAGGGGCGGCTGCACAGCCAGCTGGAACAGGGCCGCACCAGCCGCGCGCTGAACAAGCGCGCCGGGCGCGAGACGGTGACGCTGAACCCCGGCGATGCCGCCGCGCGCGGAATCGCCGAAGGACAGGGTGTCCGGCTGTGGAATGCGCGCGGCGCCTGCCTTGCCACCGCAGCCCTGAGCGATGCGCTGCGCCCCGGCGTTGCCGTTCTGCCGACCGGCGCCTGGTACGCGCCCATCGCCGCGGGCGGAACCGATCTGTCCGGCAACCCCAATGTGCTGACGGCCGACATCCCCTCCTCCGCCTATGGCCAGGGCTGTGCGGCGCACAGTTGCCTTGTCCGGGTGGCGCCCTGGCAGGGCAACGAACCCGAGGCGGCGGAAGCCTATCTTGCCACCCTGAAGGACCGCCTGCCGGTACCGTGACCCGGCGGCTTGCGCCATTGCGCCACAGGCCGGACAATGGAACAATGCCGGGCACTTGCCGGCAGAACGGCAGGAAGAGGGCACAATGACCTTCCGCAGCAAGCGCTGGGGCCTGAGGCACCTGCACTATCTGGTGACGGCGGCCGAACAGGGCACGATCTCGAACGCGGCCACCCTTCTGGGCGTGTCCGAGGCGGCCATCGGTGCAGCGATCAACAAGATCGAGGACGAGTTCCGCATCAGCGTGCTGATCCGCCAGCCCGGCCGCGGCCTGACCATCACCCCCGCGGGCCGCGAATTCCTAACGCTGGCGCAAAAACTGCTGCGGGATGCGGAACATCTGGAAACCCGCGCCTCACAGCTCAGCCAGCATCTGGCCGGGCCGATCGACGTGGCCTGCTTCTTCCCTGCAGCACCCTATGTGATGCCCCAGCTTATCGCCGACATGGCGCAGCGCTATCCCGCGATCTCGATCAACCTGTTCGAGGGCGATCTCTACGAGGTGATCCAGCGCCTGGACGAGGGTTCGGCCGATATCGCGCTGACCTACAATCTGGTGTCGCACGAGCGGATCGCCTTCGAGCCGCTGTTCTCGGTGCCGCTGCGCGCGGTCGTCTCCTCGGCCGATCCGATGGCCGCGGAGCCCGATGCCAGCCTGGTCGCATTGGCGCGGCGGCCCTTCATCATGCTCGACCTGCCGGGATCGCGGGAATGGTTCCTGTCGCATTTCGCCCGCTACGGAATCGACGCGAAGATCCGCTTCCGCACCCGCTCGGCCGAGATGGTGCGCAGCCTTGTCGCCCAGGGTCAGGGCTATTCGCTGCTCGGGTTTCGCACTCAGGACGAAGGTCCGCCCGACGGGCCGCGCGTCAGCTATCTGCCGCTTCGCGAATCCCTGCCCGTGGCCGAGTTCGGCCTTGCCGCTCCCGGCCATTCCCAACGCACCCGCGCCGTCGACATGTTCGCGCGCCGCGCCCGGGCCGTGCTGGAACCGCTGGGCCGGGCGCTGATGCTGGGCCAGACCTGAAGCGCGGAATATCCTCAGCTTTCCCAACTATGTCGAGAAACCGTTTGCGCGCGGGGGCGGCCCTCCGCACCTTTCGCGGCAGGGGCAACGGGGGGGCGATCCGATCATGCAAGGACCGCAGCAAGCAGAGCCGGCACCGCCGGCGGTGATCTGGGGTGGCGGTGCCATCGGCGCCTCGCTGGCGGGAATGCTGGCCCGGGCCGGCCATCCGGTGCTGCTGGTGGATCTCGACCGGGCCCATGTGGCGGCAGTCAACCGCCTTGGGCTGACGGTCGCGGGGCGCGGCGATTCCTTTACCGTGCGGCCGCGGGCCTGCCTGCCCGACGCGGTCCGGGGCCGACACGAGACCGTATTTCTTTGCGTCAAGGCGCATCAGACCGAAGCGGCGATGCGGGATGTCACGCGCGTCCTGTCGGAAACCGGCGCCGTGATCTCGATGCAGAACGGATTGTGCGAAGAGCTGATCGCCCGCGCGGCCGGCCCCGTGCGCACGGTCGGCGCCATGGTCAATGTCGGCGCCTATCGCACCGAACCCGGCGCGGTGCTGATCGGCAACCCCGGCCGCATCGTCGTGGGCGAAATCGACGGCCGCACCAGCCCGCGCGTCGAGGGTTTCGCGGCCATGCTGCGACAGCTCGACCCCGCGGCGGCGGCCACCGGCAATGTCCGCGGTTTCCTCTGGGGCAAGCTGGCCTACAGCGTGCTGATCAAGGCCTCGGCGCTGGACGATGCCGCGGTCTCGGCCTTCCTGTCCGATCCGCGCCGCCTTGCGCTGCAGCGCGCCCTGGTGCGCGAGGTGCTGGCGGTCGCCGCCGCCGAAGGCATTGCCGTCGAAGCGCTGGACGGGTTCGAGCCCGCGGCCTTTGCCGCGGCCGATGCGACGGCGACACGGCGCAGCCTCGACCGCATGGCCGGGTTCTTCAGCCAGTCGGCCAAGCCGCAAAGCACGATCTGGCAGGATCTGAAAGTGCTGCGGCGCAAGACCGATGCCGCGGCACAGTTGGAACCGATGTTCGATATTGCGCGGCGACACGGCCTTGGCGTGCCGCTTTGCCGCCATCTGATCGACCAGATCACCGCGATCGAGACCGGCACCGCGACCACGGGGCCGCAGCTCCTGGACAGCCTCGATCACAAAAGGACCCAGAGGAGTTGAGCCCATCATGCTGAAAACCAGACGGATACTCGTCTCAGGCGCCGGATCGGGCATTGGCGAGGCCATCGCCCGGCTGTTTCACGCCCGGGGCGCCCGGGTTGCCCTGATGGATCGCAACGGCCCTGCCGTCGAACGGCTGGCCGAAGACCTGCCCGGCGCGCTGGCCCTGCCCTGCGACGTGTCGGATGCGGCCGGCGTTGCCGCAGCCGTCGCCCGCAGCGTCGAGACGATGGCGGGGCTGGACGGCGTGGTGAATGTGGCCGGCGTCGATCTTGTGCGCGACTTCGCGACGACGACGCCGGAGGACTGGCAGCGTGTGATGGATGTGAACCTGGGCGGGCCGGTGAACATCTGTCGCGCCGCCCTGCCGGCGCTCTGCGCCGCAGAGGGCGCGACCATCGTCAATATCGCCTCGGCCGCGGGGCTGCGGCCGCTGGCACAACGCACGGCCTATTGCACGTCCAAGGCCGCACTCGTCATGTTCACCAAGGCGCTGGCGCTGGAGGTGGCGCGCAACGGGCCGCGCGTCAATGTGGTCTGTCCGGGGATCATCGACACGCCGATGCTGCGCGTAAGCTACGAACATGCCGCAGATCCGGCCGCCGCCTATCGCGAGATCGTTGCGCGTCCGGCCATGGGCCGCGCCGGCGAACCCGCCGATATCGCCGAGGCGGCGCTGTACCTGACCGGGCCGGGTTCGGGCTTTGTCACCGGCACCGTCCTTACGGTCGACGGCGGGCGCGCCTTCCACTGATGCAGCGGGGGACGGCCGGCACCACATCCTCAGCTTTTCTGAGGAATCCGGTCAGCACTTGCACTTTGTCCGGCAGCGCGATTGCCCGGATTTTCTTCGGGATCTAGGTTGATTTCCATAATACGGCACTGCGTTCCGAAAAACGCAACAACAGGACAAGAGGGAGGCTTGATCATGACAAAGTCCAGAGAGCCGGGCACGATCCGGCGCCGCGAACTTCTGGCAGGAGTGGCCGCCGGCACGTTGGCCACGCTGGCGCCGCTGCGGGTCTCGTTTGCGCAGGAAGCCCCGCGCCGTGGCGGCACTCTGGTCGTCGGGCACGATTCCCTGCGGCATCTGAACTCTGCGATCCAGACCGGCAACTCGACCGGCGTCCCGGCCGCGCAGCTTTTTGCCGGCTTGGTCGAGATTGACGGCGATTTCAACGCCCAGCCCTATCTGGCGGACAGCTGGACCATCGCCGACGACGGGCTGAGCGCAACCTTCCATCTGGTCGAGGGCGCAACCTTCCACGACGGCGCGCCGATCACATCGGAAGACGTCGCCTTCTCGATCGCGACGGTCAAGGCGAACTCGCCGCTGGGCCCGACCATGTACGGCTCCGTCACCACGGTCGAGACCCCGGATCCCCAGACGGTGGTGATCCGCATGAGCCATCCGGTCCCGTTCCTGCTGCAGGCGCTTGCCCCCGCGCTGACGCCGATCATTCCCAAGCACATCTTCGGCGGCGACGGCGACATCAAGGTCAACCCGGCAAACTCGGCCCCGGTCGGATCCGGCCCGTTCAAATTCGTCGAATGGGAAAAGGGACAGCACATCATACTGGAGCGGAACGAGAATTTCTTCCGCAAGGATCTGCCGCACCTGGATCGGATCATCTTTCTGACCTTTGACGACGCAACGAAGCGGCGGTTGGCCATCACCAACGGCACGGCGCATTACACCGCCTTCTCGGGCATCAAATTCGCCGACATTGCAAAGTTGCAGGAAGATCCGGGCCTTGTCGTCACGACAGAGGGCTATGCCGCCCTGGGTCCGACCAATTTCATCGAGTTCAACGTCCGCCGCCCGCCGCTTGACGACGTGCGGGTCCGCCGCGCGGTGGCCCATGCGGTGGACCGCGAATTCATCACCCAGGAATTGCATCACGGCGTCTCGACCCCGCTGGAGGGGCCGTTCCACCACGCGAACAAGTATTTCGCCTCTGACAGCCTGATGCGCTACGACTACGATCTCGACAAGGCAAATGCGCTTCTCGACGAGGCAGGGCTGGCGCCCGATGCCGATGGCATCCGGGCAAGGTTCACGCTGGACGTGCCGACGTTCCACCCCGACAGCATGCGCACCGTGGCCGAATATCTGCGCCCGCAACTGCGCAAGATCGGCATCGAGATCGAGGTGCGGATCAGCCCCGACTATGCCACCTGGGGCAGCCGGGTCGGGCAATGGGATTTCGACATCACCATGAACGGCACCTGGAACAACCCCGATCCGGTGATCGGCGTGAACCGCAGCTTCCTGTGCGATTCCCCGCGCAAGGGGGTGCTGTTCTCGAACATGGGCGGCTATTGCAACCCGGCGGTCGACGATCTGCTGAACAAGGCCGCGACCGAACTGGACGAGACCGAACGCCACCGGCTTTATGCCGAATTGCAGGCCCTGGTGACGGCGGATGTGCCGTTGGTCTGGACCAATGAAGAACCCTACATGACCATCTACCGCGGCGATGCCGTGCAGAACCCGCCGCTTGGAATCTGGGGCGCGATGGGGCCGATGGACAGGGTCTGGCTGGCCGAATAGCGCCGGCCCCTGGCCTGATCACGCGATGCGGCCCATGGCGGGCCGCGTCCTTTCGGTTCCCCCGGCCATGCCGTCCCGGGCCGCGCGCAGGCAAGGCCGCGTGCGTGCGCGCCCCGGACGTGGCTGCCCGGCGGGGCCGGCACATCGTCCGGCCGATGGCGGCGACCGGACAATCTGGAGCGAAGACCGATGCCTGAAGGCAGCTATACCGATTTGTCCGCGACCGCGCTGGCCAGCGGCATCCGACGGGGAGAAATCTCGCCCGAGCGGGTGATGGCCGATCACCTTGCGCGGATCGAACGGCTGAACCCCGGGCTGAACGCCGTCGTGGCGCTGAACCCCCGGGCCATGGACGAGGCCCGGGCCGCCGGCCGCGCCGTGGCCGAGGGCCGGCCACTGGGGCCGCTGCATGGCATTCCGGTGACGATCAAGGATTGCCTCGACGTGGCGGGCCTGCCGGCCACCCGCGGCTCCCGGATCTTTGCCGACCGCATCCCCGACGAGGATGCGACGGCCGTCCGCCGGCTGAAGGCGGCTGGGGCGATCATCCTTGGCAAGACCAATGCCGCCGAATTCGGCCTGTGGTGGGAAACCGACACGCTGGTCTACGGCCGGACGGTCAACCCCTGGAACCCTGATCGCATCGCCGGCGGATCAAGCGGCGGCGATGCCGCGGCGGTGGCGGCGGGGCTGGCACCGCTTGGCATCGGCAGCGATCTGGCAGGCTCGATCCGGGTGCCGGCGCATTTCTGCGGCGCAGCCGGGCTGAAGGCGACCCATGGCGCGATCTCGACCCATGGCCACTGGCCATTGCACGCCCCGCGCTACTGGCATGTCGGCCCGATCGCCCGGCATGTGGAGGATCTGGCGCTGGCCTATGGGGCGCTGGCGGGGTTCGATCCGCTCGACCCCTATTCCCTGCCGCCGGTCCTGCCGCGGACGGGGGCCCTGCCCGCTCTGGGCGCGCTGCGCATCGGTCTCGTCGTCGACGGCGGCTCGTCCCCGGTCGCCCCGGAGATCCGCACCGCAGTCTCCGAGGCCGCAACCGCCCTGCGCGCCCTGGGCTGCCGGGTCGAGGAGGCGCGGATCCCCACGCTGACCGACCAGAACTGGAACGAGCTTGCCAAGATCCTGATGGGCATCGAGGGGTCGATGATCGTCGGACGGGCTGTCCGCGGCCGCGAAGGCGAATTGCATCCCTTCATCCGCCAGCGCCTGCAGGTGCGCGATGTGCCGCTGACCGATTATATCGACGCGCTGGAGATCTCCGAGGCATTCCGGCGTGAAATGGCAGGGTTCTTTCTCGACCATGACCTGTTGCTGATGCCGGTCTGCGCGACCACGGCCTTTGAACATGGCGCGACGGAACTGACCATCGACGGCCAGGTGACAGAGCCGCGCCATGCGCTGCGCGCGGCAGTGCCCTGGGATATCTCGGGCCATCCCGCGCTGGCCGTGCCCTTCGCACTCGACCGCGAGGGGATGCCGGTGGGTGTGCAGCTTGTCGGGCGCAAGATGCAGGAAGATCTGCTGTTTCTCGCCGGCACGGCGCTGGAGGCGGCGGCCCCGGTCCGTGGCCAGTCGCCATCGCTCGGGGCCCGGCCGCTTGCCGCGGGGGCGGTGTCATGACACGGATCGGTGTCGAAGCCGGCGGAACCTTCACCGATCTGGTGCAATACGACGGCCACCGCGTCACCATCTCCAAGGTGCCCAGCGTGCCGTCCAGCCCCGATGTCGGCGTCACCGACGCGCTGGCCGCCGCCAGGGCCGATCTGGCCGGGCTGCACGAGTTGACGCATGGTTCCACGGTCGCGGTGAATGCGATCCTGGAACGCAAGGGCGCGCGGCTGGGGTTCGTCACAACCCGCGGCTTTCGCGACATCCTGCTGCTGCAGCGCCACGACCGGCAGCGGATGTTCGACCTGTTCTACCGCAAGCCGCAGCCGGTGGTGTCGCGCACCGACGTGCTTGAAATCGACGAGCGGATGCTGGCGGACGGCAGCGTGCTCGACCCGCTCGACCAGGCGGCATCGCGGGTGGCGATCGAGAGATTTCTTGCCACGCGGAACCTTGATGCCGTGGCGATCTGCCTGCTCAATTCCTACGCCAATCCGGCCCATGAACTGACACTGCGCGACCAGTTCCTTGCCGTGGCGCCGGAGCTTTTCGTCACCTGCTCGGTCGAGGTGGGGCGCGAGTTCCGCGAATACGAGCGCGCATCGACCACGACGCTTGCGGCCTATGTGCAGCCGACGGTCGGGCGCTATCTGAACCGGCTGGAACAGCGGCTGCAGCAGGGCGGGTTTTCCGGCCGGCTGACCATCATGCAGTCCAGCGGCGGGCGCCTGCCGGTCGAAGGCATCCGGCAGAACGCGCTGGCCACACTGTTTTCCGGGCCCTCCGCCGGCGTGACGGGCGCCATCCGGCAGGTGGTTTCCGACCGCTATCGCAACCTGATCACGCTCGACGTCGGCGGCACCAGCGCCGATGTCTGCCTGGTGACGGACGGCCGCCCCGACATGATCGGCGAAACCGCCATCGACGGCCTGCCGGTGCATGTGCCGGTGGTCGATATCGTCTCTGTCGGGGCCGGTGGCGGCAGCCTGCTCTGGGCGGACGAGGGCGGCATGCTGCGCGTCGGGCCAGACAGCGCCGGCGCCGATCCCGGGCCGGTCTGCTATGGCAAGGGGGGAGAGCGGCCGACGCTGACCGATGCCCAGGTGGTGCGCGGCGCCCTGCCGGCCGATGCGCTGCTGGCCGGCTACATGCCGCTGGCCGCCGACCGGGCGCGGGCGCGGATCGCCGAGCTTGCCGCGCCATTCGGGCTGGATGCCGAAACCTTCAGCGCCAGCGCAATCCGGATCGCGAATGCTGGGATGATCTCGGCCATCAAGGCCGTCTCGACCGAGCGCGGCAAGGACCCGCGCGACTATGCGCTGGTGGCATTCGGCGGCGCGGGGCCGCTGCATGCCACCGACCTGGCCGACGAATTGGGCATCCGCACCGTGATCGTGCCGCCCTACCCCGGCGTTCTGTCGGCCTATGGTCTGCTGGTCGCCGATTTCACCATGGCCGATGCCCTGACCCGGCCGACGCCACTGGACGAGGCCGCCGCCGATCAGGTGCGCGCGGTTCATGACGAACTGGCGGGCCGTACCCGCGACCGGCTGCGTGCCCTGGGCGTCGAGGGGCCGGTCGAGACGACGCTGACCCTCGACATGCGCTATGTCGGTCAGGCGTTCGAGCTTTCGGTGACGGTCGGCACGGCGGAACTGGCCGGGCTGACGCCTGCGGGCCTGCGCGAGTTGTTCGCCGCGCGCCACCAGCAGCTTTACCAGCATGGCGGCGCCGGCAAGGACAAGCCGGTGCAGATCGTCGCCTATCGGATCGAGATGCGGAAAGTGCTGGAGGATGCGCCCCACCTTGCCCTGCCCCCGGGCCAGGGGGCTGCCGTGCGGCCGGGCCGGGTCTTTGCCGGCGGCGGCTGGCACGACTGCCCGATCCTGCCGCGCGAAGGTTTGCGCGACAGCCTGCGTGAGGGCGGCGCGCGCGAAGGGCTTTGCATCGTCGAGGATCAGACCTCGACCACGCTTGTCGGTGCCGGCTGGCAGATCGAGGTCGACGACCGCGACAACATGGTCCTGAGGAAAGCGAAATGAGCAGCACCGATCCGGCAAGCCTTGCCATCATCAGCCAGTCGCTTCTGGCCGCGGCACGGGAAATGGGAACGAAGCTGTGCCGTTCGGCCTATTCCAGCATCGTGCGCGAGGTCAAGGACGCCTCGGCCGGCATTCTCGATGCCGAGGGCCGGGCGGTGGCGCAAAGCGACCACCTGACGCCGATGCTGGTCGGGGCTCTGTCGCATACGCTGCGCGCCTGCACCGATCTCTACCCCGTGGCCGACCTGCAGGAGGGCGATTTCTACATCAACAGCCACCCCTATGCGGGCGGGCATCACGCCAACGACATCTTCATCTTCATGCCGATCTGGCATGAGGGCGGGCTGATCGGCTTCAGCGCCTCGGTCGCGCATCATGTCGATATCGGCGGCGGCGCGGTGGGGATCAACAATTCGGCGACCGACTATTATCAGGAAGGGCTGGTGCTGCCGCCCGCACGCTACAACCTGGCGCGCGACTGGAATGCCGGGCCGTTGCAGCAGTTGATCCGCGCCAATGTCCGGGTGCCCGACCAGACGCTGGGCGATCTGAATGCGCAGTTTGCCGCCAGCAGCATCGGCATCCGCCGGGTGGGCGAGCTTTGCGCGAAATATGGTGCGGGGGCGGTGGTCGACGCCATGGCCGATTTCATCGCCTATTCCGAACGCCGGATGCGCAGCGCCATCGCCGCCATCCCCGACGGCATCTATCACGGCGAGGACTGGGTCGACGACGACGGCCGCAGCGACAAGCCGCTGGTGGTCAAGGTCACGCTGCGCGTCGAGGGCAGTTCGCTGGAGGTCGATTATGCCGGAACCTGCGATCAGGTGGTCAGCAACCTGAATTCGCCCTGGTGCTCCACGCTCTCGGCCACCTATGCCTGCCTGAAGACGGTTCTGACCGATGCGGACGTTCCCTTCAACGAGGGCGCGCTGGCGCCGGTCACGATCCGCGCGCCATTGGGCACGCTGCTGAACCCGCGCCCGCCGGCGCCGGTACGGGCGCGGATGGAGGCGGTCTATCGCGCCTATGATTCGATCCTGAAGGCGCTGGCGCCGGTTCTACCCGACCGGGTTGGCGCCTGCGGCTTCGACACCTCGTTCTCCTTCGCGCTGTCACGGCTGCACGATGGCCGCTATCAGGTCCATCAAGAGGTCTACTACGGCGGCTACGGCGCTTCGGCGAAAGGCGATGGCTGCGATTCCGTCGCCTCGCCGCTGTCGAACTGCACCAATGTTCCGGTCGAGGCGCTGGATCTGACCTGCAGCTATTTTCGCGTCATCGAATATGCGCTGCGGCCGGATTCCGGTGGCGACGGGCAGTTCCGCGGCGGCCTCGGCTTCCGGCGGCGGTACGAAATTCTCGACGACGACGTCCGGCTGTCGATCTATGCCGACCATTTCCGCTTTGCCGCCAGCGGCATGTCGGGTGGTCGGGATGCCGCCACCGCCTCCTGCACCGTCCAGCGCGGCAGCGAGCGGATCGAGCTGCGCTCGAAGGACGAGCGGTTGCTGCGCCGGGGCGATATCGTCACGGTCGAGACCGGCGGCGGCGGCGGGTTCGGGGATCCTGCCGCCCGCGATCCGGCAGCCCGGCGGCGCGATGCCGATCTGGGCTATGTCACCGTCACGGCGACGGCCTGACGCAACCAGGACAGGAGGCGACCATGCAGGCACTGGCGAATCTGGGCGGACGGCTGCTTTCGGCGCTGGTGCTGATCGGCTGCGTGATCGTGTTCAACTTCCTGTTGATCAATATCGCCCCCGGCGACCCGGCCACCGTGATCGCCGGTGAAATGGGCGGGGCAAGCGAACAGGTGCTGGCCGAAATCCGTGCGGCCTATGGCCTGGATCAGCCCATGCTGGTGCGGCTGGGCACCTATGTCATGCGCATTGCCACCGGCGATCTGGGTTATTCCTACTACTACAACGATCCGGTGGCGGATCTGATCCTCAGCCGGCTTGGGCCCACGCTGCTGCTGCTGATCACGGGTCTGGGCATCGCCATCGTCCTTGGCGTCTGGCTGGGCGTGCTTTCGGCGCTGCGCCCGGACAGCCCGTTCAGCCATCTCGTGACCGTCTTCTCGCTGATCGGCTATTCCGCGCCAGTGTTCTGGACCGGGCTGCTGCTGATCATCCTGTTCGGCTCGGCATGGCCGATCTTTCCCATCGGCGGCATCCGCGACGTGACGCAATCGGGCGGCCCGCTGTTTCATGTGTTCGACGTGGCGCATCATCTGGTGCTGCCGGCGCTGACGCTGGGGGCGGTCTACACGGCGCAATATGCGCGGCTGTGCCGGGCCAGCATGCTGGAGGTGCTGAAATCCGATTATGTGCGCACCGCCCGTGCCAAGGGCTTGCGGACCAGCGTGATCGTCGGAAAGCACGCGCTGCGCAACGCCATCCTGCCGGTCGTCACCATCATCGGGCTGCAGATCGGGCAGATGCTGTCGGGTGCGGTGCTGGTCGAGACGGTGTTCAACTGGCCCGGCCTTGGCACGCTGGCCTTCGAATCCGTCCTGCGGCGAGACTATCCCACGCTTCTGGGCATCCTTGTCTGCTCCACCGTTCTGGTCGTCATCGTCAACATGCTGACCGAACTCGCCTATCGGTTGATCGACCCGCGGATTCGCGCGGCAGGAGGCGCAGGATGAACGACAGCCACATTTCCGAGGTTCCCTCGCCGCTGCGCGAGGCATGGGTCGCCTTCCTGCGCAACCGCGCCGGTGTCTTCGGGCTGGGGATCGTCGGCGCGGTGATCCTTCTGTCGGTGTTCGGGCCGCTGATCTATCCGGTCGATCCGTTCGAGATCGTGGCCGCGCCGCTGACGCCGCCGGCCGAAAACGCCAGGGTGCCGCTGGGCAGCGACTATCTTGGCCGCGACATCCTGTCGGGCATCGTCCATGGCGCGCGGGTGACGCTGTTCGTCGGTGGCGCGGCCGCGGCGATGACGGTCGTCATCGGCGTGCTGGTCGGCGCGGCGGCCGGCTACTGGGGCGGGCGGACCGACCGCTTCCTGATGCGCATGACCGAGTTCTTCCAGGTCTTGCCAGCACTTCTGTTCGCCATGGCACTGGTCACGCTGCTGTCGCCATCGATCCCGATCATCGCAACCGCGATCGGCGTGGTCAGCTGGCCCGCGATGGCCCGGCTGACCCGGGCCGAGTTCCTGCGGATCAAGTCGCAGAACTATGTCATCGCCGCGCGTTCCAGCGGTGCCGGCGATCTTTACCTGATCACCCGGGTGATCCTGCCCAATGCCGCGGCGCCGCTGATCGTGTCGACGGCGCTGGTCGTCGGCATGGCGATCCTGTTCGAGGCAGGGCTGAGCTTTCTCGGCCTCGGCGATGCCAATGTGATGAGCTGGGGGCTGATCATCGGCTCGAACCGCGACTACGTCATTGACGCCTGGTGGACCGTCACCATTCCGGGGCTTGCAATCTTCTTCACCGTGCTCGGCCTCAGCCTGATCGGCGACGGGCTGAACGATGCGCTGAACCCCAACCTGAGGGAACGCTAGATGCAGGAGCCGGTTCTGAAGGTCGACGGTCTGAGCGTGGCGTTCCGCAACAGCCTGGCCATTCTCGATGACGTCAGCCTCGAGGTTCACCGCGGGCAGACGCTGGGCATCGTCGGGGAATCCGGCTGCGGCAAAAGCATGACCGCGCTTGCCATCATGCGGCTGATGCCCTCGGCCGCGCTGACGGTTTCCGGCGGCGCAATCCGGCTGAATGGCGAAAACCTTCTCGATCTCGATGACGAGGCCATGCGCGCGATCCGCGGCAGCCGGGCGGCGATGATCTTTCAGGATCCGATGACCTCGCTCAATCCGCTTTTCACCGTGGGCAACCAGGTCGGCGAGAGCATCCAGAAGAACCGCCAGATCGGCCGGGCCGAGGCGCGGCGGATCACCGCAGACCTGCTGAAGGCCGTGGGCCTGCCGGACCCCGAGCGGCACCTGGACTATTACCCGCACCAGCTTTCGGGCGGCAAGCGACAGCGGGTGATGATCGCCATGGCCATTGCCGGCCATCCCGACGTGCTGATCGCCGATGAGCCGACCACCGCGCTGGACGTGACCGTGCAGGCCCAGATCTTCCAGGTGCTGCGCGACATGCAGGCGGCGTCGGGAACCGCCATCGTGCTGATCACCCATGACATGGGCGCCATTTCCGAAATGGCCGACCGGGTGGCGGTGATGTATGCCGGCCGCGTGGTCGAGGAAGGCCCCGCCGACGCGATCCTGGCCGCACCGAGCCATCCCTATACCCGCGGCCTCGTCTCCTGCATTCCCCGCGTCTCGGATGCGGCTTTCGACGGCTGGCCCGAACTGCCGGTCATCCCCGGCACGGTGCCCGATCTGGACCAGCGCGGCGAGGGGTGCCACTTCGCACCACGCTGTCCCCTGGCCGACGACCGCTGCGCAAAGCGGCGCCCGCCCGTCCTGCATGACGGCGAACGACGCTGTGCCTGCTGGTACGGCATGGCAGGAGGTCAGCCGCATGGCCGGATCTGAAACCCCGATGCCGCCGGCCCCGCCAAAGGTCGAGGTGCGCGACCTGCGCGTCGAGTTTCCGCTGCGGCGCCGGTCGTTTCTCGACCGGCCGGCGGTGGTCCATGCCGTCGATGGCGTCAGCTTTGTCATCCGCCGCAACACCGTCTTCGGCATCGTCGGCGAAAGCGGATCGGGCAAGACGACCACCGCGCTTGCGATCATGCGGCTGCAGGCGGCGACGGGCGGGCGCATCCTGCTGGACGGCGCGGATATCACCGATCTGACCGGCGATGCCTTGCGCGCCGTGCGGCGGCGGATGCAGATCATCTTCCAGGATCCCTATTCCTCGCTGAATCCCCGCCGTCGGGTGGGCGCGGCGGTGCGAGAGCCGCTGGATCTGATGGGGATCGGCACGCCGGCCGAGCGCGAGGAGACAGTCGCCCGGCTGTTCGCCAGGGTCGGGCTGAGCCCCGCCCAGCGGTCGCTGTTCCCGCATCAGTTCTCGGGCGGGCAGCGGCAGCGGATCGGCATCGCGCGTGCGCTGGCCTCGCAACCCGAAGTGGTGGTCTGCGACGAACCCGTATCGGCGCTGGACGTGGCGGTACAGGCGCAGATCCTGAACCTGATGCGCGAGATCCGCTATGATTTCGGGCTGACCTATATCTTCGTCTCGCATAATCTGGGCGTGGTCCAGCGGGTCTGCGACGAGATCGCGGTGATGTATCTTGGCCGCATCGTCGAACGTGCCGACCGCAACGCGCTGTTCGCCAGACCGCAGCATCCCTATACCCGGGCCCTTCTCGCCGCCGTTCCGGGCCGGCAGGACACCGGGCCTCGCGCCGAACTGCCGGGCACGCTGGCCGGCGATCCGCCAAGCCCGGTCGACCTGCCGCCCGGCTGCCGCTTCGCCTCGCGCTGCCCACATGCCATGCCGCGTTGCCGCAGCGACGAGCCGGCGCTGCAGGAAGCCGCGGCTGCGCATTTCGTGGCCTGCCATCTGGTCAATCCCTGATGCGGAAACGGGCCACGCCACACAACAAAAAGGAAGGCCGCGATGACATTGGTGAACGTCCGCAAGCATGCACTGACGATCGAGACGACCCTGCGCGAGCTTGGCCCCGCGCCGGCCGTGCCGCTGCGCATGGCGGCGGCCATGGCGGTGGTGGCAAATCCCTATGCCGGGCGCTACGAACCCGATCTCCTGCCCTTCATGGCCGAGCTGCGCGGCCTTGGCAGGTTGCTGGCCGAGGATCTGGTGGCGGCCCTGGGCGGGCCCGGAGCGGTGGAGGTCTATGGCAAGGCGGCCATCGTCGGCCTTGACGGCGAGATCGAACACGGCGCCGTCTGGCACGAGGCGGGCGGCTGGGCCATGCGCGAGGTCCTGGGCCAGCCCAAGGCCATGGTTCCGGCCAACAAGGCGGTCGCCGGGGCCGGCTATCGGCTGATGGTGCCCGTCCACCACACCCGCGCCTCCTATGTCCGCAGCCATTTCAACGGCATGGAAATCGGCCTGCAGGATGCCCCCCGCGCCGGTGAAATCCTGTTTGCACTGGTCATGGGAACGGGCGGGCGGCCGAATCCGCGTCTCGGCGGGCTGCAGATGGCGGATGTGAAGGGCGACGACGGGCAGCGCTAGCCCGCCAGGCGCGGGCATCGGCCGCCACGGCCGATGCGACGCGGCGGGCGCAATCCGGGAGGTCGGCTCCGGGAGTTTGGTTCCGGGGCAGCGATTCCGGGGCGGCGATCCCGGGCGGCGCCCGCCGGCACGCGTTTGCCTGGGCCGGGCGGCAATCAGTCCGTTGAAACGGCAATCGGAAGCACGGTTGTGGCCTTCATGCGCTCCATGGAAAAGTTCGACGTCACATCCCGGCAGGGCACCCGCCGGGTCAGGTCGAGATAGAAGGCATCATAGGCTGCCATGTCGCGCACCACCACCTTCAGCAGATAATCCGTCTCGCCGGCCAGCCGGTGCACCTCGATGATCTCGGCCAGGCCGGATACGAAGGCCGCGAAGGCCTGGCGCCAGCCCGGGGTATGATCGGCAGCCCTGACCTCGACAAAGACCGTAAGGCCAAGGCCGACCCGCCCCGGATCGACCAGGGCCACGCGGCCGGTGATGATCCCGGCCGCCTCCAGCTTCTGGATGCGTTTCCAGCAGGGGGTCTGCGACAGGCCGACCCGTTCGGCAAGTTGCGCGATGGGCAGGGTCGCATCCCGCATCAGTTCGCACAGGATCTTGCGGTCGATCCGGTCAAGCCCGGGCACTTCGGTCATGCTGCGATGAACTCCCGCACGAAGGGGGTGGCCGGGCGGGCACGGATATCGGCCGGCTTGCCGATCTGCTCGATCCGGCCCATCGACATCACGACCACCAGATCGGCAAGTTCCATCGCCTCATCCTGATCGTGGGTGACAAACAGGGTGGTCAGCCCGGTCGTGTCGTGGATATCGCGCAGCCCCTGCCGCAACTCCTTGCGCACCTTGGCATCAAGCGCGCCGAAAGGTTCGTCCAGCAGCAGCATCCGCGGCTCGATGGCCAGCGCGCGGGCCAGCGCGACCCGCTGGCGCTGACCACCGGAAAGTTGGCTGGGATAGCGCGCGCCGATATCGGGCAACTGGATCAGGGCCAGCAGATTTGCCACCCGGCGGGCGATCTCGGCCTTTGGCGGCCGGCTGGCGCGAGGACGCGCGTTCAGGCCATAGGCGATATTGTCGAAGACACTCATGTGCCGGAACAATGCATAGGACTGGAAGACGAAACCCGCGCGCCGCTGCTGGACGGTCAGGTTGGTGGCGTCCTGCCCGTCGAACAGCACCCGGCCGGCATTCGGGAACTCCAGCCCGCCGAGAATGCGCAGAAGCGTTGTCTTGCCCGAGCCGGACGGGCCGAGCAGCGCCACCAGCGCCCCCGACGGGACCGAAAGCGAAACCGGATGCAGCGCGGCCGTGGCGCCGAATTCCTTGGAGATTTCGTCGATGTCGATATGCATGGTGATCCTCAATGGCGCCGTGCCGCAGCAAGCGCATCGGCGTGGCGGATTTCAAGAAGGGTCTTCAGGCCAAGCGTCACCAGCGCCAGCAGCGTCAGGACGGCAGCCAGCGCGAAGGCGGCGGTCGAGAGGTATTCGTTGTAGAGCATCTCGATGGTGATCGGCATGGTTGCCGTCACGCCGCGGATCTTGCCCGACACCACGGCGACGGCACCGAACTCGCCCATTGCACGGGCGTTCGACAACAATACCCCGTAGAGCAGCGCCCAGCGGATATTGGGCAGCGTCACGCTGCGAAAGACCCGCCATCCCGAGGCGCCCAGCGTCAGCGCCGCCTCTTCCTCGGCCCGGCCCTGTTCGACCATCACCGGAATCAGTTCCCGCGCGACGAAGGGAAAGGTGACGAACATGGACGCCAGGACGATACCGGGAAACGCAAAGACGATCGGATGGCCCTGCGCCACCAGCCAGCCGCCAAGCGCGCTATGCGCCCCGAACGTCAGGACGAGGCAAAGCCCGGCCACCACCGGCGACACGCTGAAGGGAATGTCGATCAGCGTCAGAAGCAGCGTCTTGCCGCGGAAATCGTACTTGGCCACCAGCCAGGCGGCGGCGATGCCGAAGGCGGCGTTAAGCGGGACCGAGATCGCGGCAACTGTCAGTGTCAGCCGGATCGCCGAGCGGGCCTCGGGCGCGCCCAGGCTTGCGACAGCGGCGCCCAGGCCGTCGCGCAGCGCCTCGACGAAGACGGCGATCAGCGGCGCGAAGAGAAGGATGCTCAGAACCGTGATCACCAGGCCGATCAGCAGCCAGCGGGTCAGCGGCCGCTCTGTCGTGACAGGGTGGCGCAGTGCGGGGGCCGCGTCAGACATGGCCGATCCTCCGGCGGCTCCAGATCTGGACCGCATTGAGCGCGAAAAGAAGGGTGAAGGAGATCAGCAGCATGGCGATGCCGATGGCCGTGGCGCCGTCATAGTTGAATTCCTCGAGCTTGATCACGATCAGCAGCGGTGCGATCTCGGATTTCATCGGCAGATTGCCGGCGATGAAGATGACGCTGCCGTATTCCCCCACCGCCCGCGCCAGCGACAGGGCAAACCCGGTCAGTGCCGCAGGCGCAAGCATCGGCAGGACCACATGGCGCAATGTGTGGCGGCGCGAGGCGCCGAGCGTGGCCGAGACCTCCTCGACCTCGCGGTCGATCTCGTCGATCACCGGCTGGACCGTGCGGGTGACAAAGGGCAGCCCGACGAAGACCAGCGCGATGAAGATGCCCAGCGGCGTATAGGCGATCTTGATGCCAAGATCCCGGGCGAAGGCACCGAAGACCCCGTTCGGCGCGTAAAGCGTGGTCAGTGCGATGCCGGCAACAGCGGTCGGCAGGGCGAAGGGCAGGTCCACCGCCGCATCGACCAGCCGGCGCCCGGGAAAGCGGTAGCGCGCCAGGACCCAGGCCAGGATGACGCCGAACACCAGATTGAACAGCGCGGCCAGGACCGACAGCCGGAACGACAGCCAGAGCGCGGCCCAGACCCGGGGGGTATTCACCTGCTGCCACAGCCCGGCCGGCCCTACCGAGGCGCCCTTCAGCAGAAGGGCACCGACAGGCAGCAGGACCACGATGGAAAGGAGGCTCAGCGTGATGCCGGCACTGAGCCCGAGGCCCGGGATCGGAGATCGCTGGATCAGGGGTCTGCCCATCGCCGCGGCCCCTATTGCGCCTGGTAGATCTGGTCGAAGATGCCGCCGTCGGCAAAATGCCTGGCCTGGGCCTCGCTCCAGCCGCCAAGATCGGCAATGGTCACAAGATCAAGCTTCGGCAGACGCGCCACATCCTCGGGTGCAGCCAGAGACTCGTCCCAGCCGCGATAGAAATCCCTGAAGATGATCGCCTGCGCCTCGGGCGTGTAGAGGAAATCCAGATAGGCCTCGGCCAGCCGGCGCTGTTCGTCGGAATGGATATTGGCCTCGACCAGCGCCACCGGCGGCTCGGCCAGGATCGAGACCGAGGGCACCACGATGTCGAACTGATCCTCGCCCAGTTCCTTTTGCGCCAGATAGGCCTCGTTTTCCCAGGCCAGCAGGACATCGCCGATGCCGCGCTGCGCGAAGGTGGTCGTGGCGTCGCGGGCGCCCTTGTCCAGTACCGGCACATGTTCGTAAAGCGACCTGACGAAGCCCTGTGGATCCTGGCCGGTTCTTTCCGCCCAGGCCCAGGCCGCCAGATAGTTCCAGCGCGCACCACCCGATGTCTTGGGGTTCGGCGTGATCACCTCCACCCCGTCCTGGACCAGATCGCCCCAGTCGGCGATGCCCCTGGGGTTGCCCTCGCGGACCAGAAAGACGATGGTCGAGGTATAGGGCGCAGAATTATGCGGCAGTTTCGACTGCCAGTCGGTCGGCAGCTTGCCGGCCTCGGCGATCTTGTCGATATCGGCAGCCAGCGCCAGCGTCACCACCTGGGCATCCAGCCCCTCGATCACGGCGCGGGCCTGCGACCCCGAACCGCCATGGCTGGAATCGATGACCGGCGCCGCATGTCCCGCCGCGGTCCAGGCCGCGATGAAGGCCGCGTTGATATCCCGGTAGAGTTCGCGCGTCGGGTCATAGCTGACATTGAGCAGGCTTTCGGCCTGCGCCGGCAGTGGCACCATGCCAAGACCGGCAAGACCGATGACCAGGGCCGACAGCCCGTGCCGAACCCTGCGGCCAAGCGGCCATCCGACATGACGGCCCGTGCCGGTGGCAATCGTGACCCGTCCGTCGCCGTGGTGTTCGACAACGGGTCCCTGCGCGGCCACGGTGCTGGCGATCGCGATGGTGGCAAACATGGTCTTCTCCTTCGGTGCCGCGCGGCGCGCGATGAAATCGGGGGGGGCGTTGCGGGGTGACTTTCGCGACGGGGGCGCAGCCCGGCCGTCGTCGCAGAAGCTGCGGACAAGAATGTCAGGCATGGGGCCGAAGGGATGGCGGTCGGGCATCGCGTTCTCCTGTCGCGCAAAGCAGGCTTCACCTAATGTCGATAATTACGACAGAGTTTATCGTTAAAAGCAACGAAATAAACACGTCAAAGTTTGTCGTGAAAAGAGAGGAAAATTCTCCGCGGGCGGTCGCCGGCATCTGCGGCCGGACGCCGCAAGCAAAATCGCCTCAGCCTCCGGGCGCGATCATCGATTCTGCCGAGCCGTCAACCGCCCCCCGGGGCACCCGGCCCGCCTGCCCCGCGAAAGGCGGAAAATTCCGCTGCTGCTGTCTGGCCGCCGGCATCGCATCGCGGACAGCGGCGCGCGCGGCGCAGGCCGCGACCGGGCTTGCCGCGATTGCCCCGGCAATCACCACCGGGCGCCGGTCCGGCTGTGGAACCTGCTCAATGCGACGGCCGCGATGATGATCCGGCCTGCGACGACATCCCGCGATGATATCCCGTGACGATGCAGTGCCAGACGTCGCGCATCCGAGACAGGATCAGCGCAGCGACCGCGACCCCGGATCGGGCCGATGCCACCGACGGCATGGACATGCCTATGGACATGCACGCCCGGCGCCGGAAAATTCGTCTCTCGGGCCATCGGCGCCCACAGGGTCACGCCCCTTCGACGCCGGCCTTGCAGCCAAGGACGAAGGCCGCGACCGGCGGCCGCAGTCTGCTGTCTCGGTGTCGCGCCGGCCGCTGTCAGGCGGGATCGACCAGCCGGCCGAGAACCCGGCCGCCCAGGATGTGCAGGTGGTAATGCGGCACCTCCTGCATGCCCGACACGCCGGAATTGGTGATCGCGCGATACCCCTCGGGCCCGGCCAGGCCAAGATCGGCGATCACCTGCGCCACCGTGCGGTGAAAGTCGACGATTTCTTCGGCGCTGGCCTCGGCGGCGAAATGGTCGAAGTTCACATAGGCCCCCCGCGGGATCGCCAGCACATGCACCGGAGCATGCGGCCGGATGTCGTGGAAGACCAGCGTATGCGTCGTTTCGGCCACGGTCTTGTTGGGGATTTCGCCGCGCAGGATGCGGGCGAAGATGTTCTGCGGATCATAGGTCCAGGGCATGTGTCAGTCCACGAAGAGATGGAGGGGGGCGGCGATCTCGCGCGCCTGCTCTAGCGGGATATCAAGAAACCCGGCCAGCGCCACGCTGTTTTCCGCAAGGCTGGCGCCTTGGCGGATACGGGCAAAGCCGGGAAATCCTGCCTCGTACAGGCGGTCGCTTTCAAAGCGGATGTCGTGGCGCAGGGTGGGAAGCAGGCGGTCCAGTGTCGCGACGGGCGTCCGTTCGCTGGCCAGACCCATGCGGCGCGCATGGCCGGCAAGATAAGCGTCGGTAAAGTCGCAGTCGATCTGAAGCAGCCGGACCCGCGCCTTCTCGGCGTGAAGATCGCGGATCAGATCCAGCGCGGCCGGGTCGACGCAGAACAGCAGCCGATCCGTCCGCCAGGTATCGAACAACAGGCGCAGGACGGCACGGCGGTGGCGCAGGCGCTTTTCCAGCGTCGACTGCACGCCGCCCAGATCGGGCAGGTCGATCACCTCCTCGTCGAAAAGATAATCGACCGCGGGGATGTCCGCCAGGCTGCGCACCCGGTCTGCCAGCCGCTTGGCGACATGCCATTTCTTGCAGGCCACCATCAGCAGGCTGCGCCCGGGGCCAAGGCCAGCCTCGCTGTCCCAGGCCGGTGACGCGAACCGCCGGCCGACGCGCCCGCGCGCGGTGACGAAGCGCAGCAGGCTGCGCCCCTCGTCCGAGATCGGGAAGCTGCGCCCGGTCTCGGCATAAAGCGCGCCGAGGCGACGGCGCAGATCGGTGGCAGCGGGGCTGATCTTGCGGGCGAAAAGATAGTCCTGGCTGAGGAGAAGGTCGTAGTGGTCGTTGTAGAACGTCACCGGCATGCCGTAGTCTGTGAACATCAGGAAGGTCAGGGGACGGGTGCGGATCTCGGACTCGGGCACCAGATGGCGGACGAGGGTCTGAAAGAAGGTCTCGTCCGGGATCCAGGTGGTGCGGAAGAAGCGCAGGACATCGCGGCGGCGCGCGATGAAGGCCAGCGCCGCCTCGACCGTGCGGCGGCGCAGGCACCACCACTGGCTGCCGATCTGAATCGCCAGATCGGCCGGCGGCCGGCGGTGCAGGCCCAGCCGCCTTTGCCAGCCCAAGGCGCGATAGAACCAGTCCTTCTGCCGCCTTTCGTTGAAAAAGTGGCGGTAGATCAGGCGTTCTTCCTTGATTCCGGTCTTGATCCAGTCGGAATTGTGAAAGTCGAAACTCTCGATCCAGTCGACATCGTCGCGGTCGAGCACGGCATGGGCATATTCCGCCGTCTTGATCGGCATGCAATCGCCCGACAGCATGTAGAAATGCGTGGCGCGGGGGAAGGCCTCGATCGCGGCCTGAAGCGCCAGCAGCGTCGCCTCGACCAGGGACCATTCGCCCCAGCCGCATTTCACCCGCCGGGCGGCGAAGACCACGTCCGGATGATCGGCCAGCGCACTGCGGATCGCCTGATAGTCGCCCTGCGGCGAGCGCCCGTCGAAATGGATGGCGACGACATCCCCCGCCGCGGTCAGCCGCCGGGCCTGGGCGACGATCCCCTCGGGGTCCTTGTGGCTGAGCAGGATATAGGCAATCTTCGCCATCTTCAGGCCGGCCGGT
Organism: Paracoccaceae bacterium; assembly: GCA_014879735.1. Classification (GTDB taxonomy): domain Bacteria; phylum Pseudomonadota; class Alphaproteobacteria; order Rhodobacterales; family Rhodobacteraceae; genus Pseudogemmobacter. The sequence continues at coordinate 5,858 of JACSRN010000029.1, read as the reverse complement.
TCCGTCTCGTTCCTACCCTGCCTCCATAATGCCTTTCATCCTTCCTTGAAAGGACCGGATTTCTTTGCTCTTTTCGGAAAATTGGTTCCGGCGCGCAAAGGCCGCACGGACAGGGCAAAGGATCGACAGATGGGGTTTCCCGGCACCTGGATGACGGAAAGCGAAAGCGTGGTCTATCGCGTCGTGCCGAAATGCGCCTGCTCGACCATTGGCCAGATCATGTATTTTTCCGATCATGGCGTCTTTTTCGACGGCGACATCCACGATTCCACCTCTGGCCTGCACAAATGGGCGCAGGAGGCCAGCCAGCCGCTGATCGAGGCCAATGCGAAGGCACATCGCTCCTATGCCTTCACCTGCGTGAGAAATCCCTATACCCGCATCCTTTCGAGCTTTTTCGACAAGATTTGCGGCATCCAGCGCAACGGCAGGCGCTATCGCGGCAATCTGGTTCCCATGCTGGTGCAGAAATACGGGATCGAGGTCGGCGGCGACGACGGGCGCGACGAATTCGACCAGATCCGCTCGTTCCGGCGCTTCCTGCTCTTTGCCCGCGACACCATCCGCTGGAAGAAACCGATGGAGCCTGACATCCACTGGTCGGCAATGTCGGGCCATGTCTCGACCTTCATCGTGAACGGCGGACGCTACGACCACATCCTCTTCACCGAGGATTTCAACCGCGGGATGCAGGTTGTCCTCGACCACATCGAGACGCCGCACCACGTCGACCTGACGGCGATTCCACGCTTCAACGAAAGCGAGGGCCATGGGCCCAAGCGCGCGCATCCGGTCGAAGCCTATTTCGACGACCTGTCGATGCATCTGATGTGGGAGATCTACAAGCGCGACTTCCAGCTGTTCCGCTACGATTTCGACAATCCGGCCAACAAGATGCCGAAGGGCGAGGTCGATCTCGACGAGGTGCACGCCAAGCTGGGCGACTGAGATGGCGCGCCGGCAATCGGCCGATTATTCGCCTGCGTTTGAAAGTGATCCGGCATTTGCAGGCATTTCATGGAAAGGCCAGCGCGGTATACCTGTAGCCGGGCAAGCGGAGGGCGCGCGATGTACGACTGGGTGGTGATGGGCGAATGGGTCGAGATTGCGGTCCGCTGGCTGCATGTGATCACCGGCATCGCCTGGATCGGGTCGAGCTTCTATTTCATCGCCCTCGACCTTGGCCTGCGCAAGACCCCAAGCCTGCCGCCCCTTGCCCATGGCGAGGAATGGCAGGTCCATGGCGGCGGGTTCTACCACATCCAGAAATACCTCGTCGCGCCCGAGTTCCTGCCCGAACACCTGACCTGGTTCAAATGGGAAAGCTATGCCACCTGGCTTTCCGGCTTCGCCATGTTGGTCCTGGTCTATTACATGGGGGCCGATCTCTACATGATCGACCCGACCGTGCTGGAACTGACCGGCTGGCAGGCCATCCTGATCTCGCTCGCCTCTCTGGCCTTCGGCTGGCTGGCCTATGACCGGATCTGCAAGGCCTTCGTGAACGCCAACCAGACGGCCGTGATGGTCGCGCTGTTCGTGGTGCTGATCGGGATGTCGTGGTTTTACACCAGCGTATTCTCGGGCCGCGCCGCCTTGCTGCATCTTGGCGCCTTCACCGCAACGATCATGAGCGCGAACGTCTTCATGATCATCATTCCGAACCAGAAGGTCGTGGTCGCGGATCTGAAGGCCGGGCAGAAGCCCGATCCGAAATACGGCAAGATCGCCAAGCAGCGCAGCCTGCACAACAACTATCTGACGCTGCCTGTGCTGTTTCTGATGCTGTCGAACCATTATCCGCTGGTGTTCGCCACGCCCTACAACTGGATCATCGCCTGCCTGGTCTTCCTGATGGGCGTGACGATCCGGCACTGGTTCAACAGCCGTCATGCCCGGCTGGGCAGCCCGCACTGGACCTGGGCGCTGACGGCGCTGCTGTTCCTAATCGCGGCCTGGCTGTCGACCGCGCCGATGAAGCACTGGCCCGAGGAGGCGCGGCTTGACGGTGCGGCGCTGACCCTGGCCGCCGCCCCGGGCTTCGAGGAAGTCGTCTCGATCGTGCAGACCCGGTGCAGCATGTGTCACGCCGCCGAGCCGGTGTGGGAGGGCCTTGCCTGGCCGCCGAAGGACGTGGTGCTGGAGACCGAGGCGCAGATCGCGCATGAGGCGCGGCGGATTTTCCTGCAGTCGGGCGTCAGCCACGCCATGCCGCCCGGCAACCTGAGCTTCATGGAACCCGCCGAGCGCGCCGCCATCGTCGACTGGTTCCGCAGCACCGGCACGCAGGATCCGATCTGACACCGCGCCGGCAGGCGATGGCCGCGACCCGGCCCTTCGCGGCAGCCGGCGAGGCGCCGGCAAAGGCGCCGGCGCCGGATGGGCCGGATGGGCCTTCAGCCCTGCGGCCGCTGCAGCCCCCTGACCCCGGCCAGGCCCCGCGGCAGCAGGATCACGAACAAGGCCAGCATCAGGCCAAGCCCCAGATCGCGATAGTCACCGAATTCGCGCATCGTCTCATCGGCCAGGGTCAGCAGCGCCGCGCCCAGCAGCGGCCCCCAGATCGTGCCGATGCCCCCGACGACGATCATCGCCAGCAGGAAAAGCAGCATCGAGACGGAAAATACGATCGGCCCCACCACGCCGAACTGCACGGCATAGAAGGCGCCGGCCAGCCCGGTGAAGAAGGCCGACAGGCCGAAAACCCAAAGCTGGTACTTCAGCCGGCCGACGCCCCGCGCGATCGCATAGCCCGGATTGTCGCGCAGCGCCCGGAAGGCAAGGCCCAGCGGCCCGTGAAAGATCAGGATGGTAAAGGCGACGGCCAGGGCCAGCAGGACAAGGCCAATGTAGTAGTGCCCGACATACCATTTCGAGCCGAGGAGGTCGCGGAAGCCCAGGTCGCCAAAGCGCGAAAAGCCGCGAACGCCGCCGAAGAACGGCATGCAGCCTGAGGGCGGGTTGGTAAAGCAGGCGGTGTCGTTCACCACCAGCAGATACAGCATCTGGGCGATGGCCAGGGTCAGAAGCGCGACATAAGGCCCCGCCAGCCGCAGGCAGGCCAGCCCGACGACCAGGCTGACCAGAACCGTCGCCAGCGCGGCAAGCAGCATGGCAGGCGGCATGGTCATGCCGAAGTAATAGCCCAGCATCGCCGTGCCATAGGCGCCGACCGCAAACAGCGCCATCTGCGCCAGCGAGAAAATCCCCGCGACACCGAGCACGAGGTTCCACTGCGTCACCACGATGGTCCAGATGAAGAACAGTGTCAGCGTGGTGATGATATAGCGGGTGCCGACGAAGGCCGGAACCGTGGCCATGGCCAGGACCAGCACCAGAAGAATGACCAGATCGCGTTTCCCCGAGGTCATAGCCGCACCACCTGTCTGCGCCCGAATATTCCGAAAGGTCGCCAGATCAGCACGCCGATGACCAGCATCAGCAGGATGGCAAAGGCATATTGCACCCCGAACAGATACTGGATCAGCGCCTCCAGCAGGCCAAGCACCAGGGCGGCAATCGCAGCGCCCTGCACCTGGCCCAGCCCCGCCACCACGCAGATGACGAAGGCCTTCAGCATCGGATCGCTGCCCATCGTCGGCAAAAGCCCCGAGATCGACGACAGCAGGATGCCCGACAGCCCCGCCAGCGCCCCCGAAAGCGCCAGAACCTGGGCATAGACCCTCCCGATGCGCACCCCCATCAACTGGGCGGCATCGCGGTTCTGCGCCGTGGCGCGGATCGCGCGGCCCGTACGGGTTCGGCCCAGAAGCCAGGCCATCGCCGCCATCATCACCAGCGCGACCGCAAGGATCAGCAGGTTCTGGTAGGGCACCGCAACCCCGCCGACATTCAGCGCGCCCGACAGGGCCAGCGGCTGGGGTTTGGGCTGGGGTCCGAAGGCGCGCAGGATCAGATCCTGCAGGATGGCGCCGATGCCGATCGTGGCGATGAAGATCTGGGTCTCGAAATTCTGCGAGCGGAGCATGGGCCGCGCCGCCAGATGATAGATCAGCACGCCCACCGCGCCGCAGACAACCATCGCGGCCAGAACGCCCAGGGGGGCCGGCAGGCCCATTGCCGCCATGACCTGGTAGCAGACATAGCCCCCCAGGGCGAGGATCGCGCCATGCGCCATGTTCAGCATGTTGAGCGCGCCATAGACCAGCGCCAGCCCGACAGTCGATATCGCATACATCGCGCCCAGGGTCAGGCCGGATGCGACGATCTGAATGGCAACATCCATGTTCAGCCTCCGAGATAGGTCGCAAGGATTTCCGGCTGGGCCAGAAATTCGGCGCCGCCGCCCGACCAGACGAAGGTTCCGTTGTCCAGAAGATGCAGCCGGTCGGCATATTCGGCGATGCGGCTGGCGTTTTCCTCGACCACCAGCACGCTGCGGCCGCTTTCGCGCAACCGGGCGATGACGGCATAGATCTGGTCGATGACGATGGGGGCGAGGCCAAGCGAAGGCTCGTCCAGCATCAGCAGCCCGCCCCCCGCCATCAGCCCGCGGCCGATGCCGACCATCCGCCGCTCGCCCCCCGAAAGCGTGCTGGCGATCTGCAGGCGCCGGTCGCGCAGCTTTGGCAAGAGCGCGTAGACCTCCTCCAGGCGCGCGGCCTCTTCGGCGGCGGCGGCGGGCAGATAGGCGCCCATGCGCAGATTGTCGAGGACGGTCATCTCGGGGAAAAGCAGGTCGCCCTGCGGCACATGGATGATACCTGCGGCGACGATCTGGTCGGGCCGCATGGCGCCGATGTCCTGGCCCATGTAGCGCATCTGCCCGGCACGCGCGCGCACCAGCCCCGATATGCTGCGCAGAAGCGTTGTCTTGCCATGCCCGTTCGGGCCGATCAGCGCGGCGAATTCCCCCTGCGCCATGTCCAGCGACAGGCCACGCAACACCATCTGGGCGCCATAGCCGGCCTGAATGCCACGCAGTTCCAGCAAGCTCATGCCAGGCCCCCTTCCAGCAGGGCCGCAAGCCGCTGCGAGGCACCTTCGCCCAGATAGACGTCGACCACCTTCTGGTCACGCACCAGGCCCTCGGGCGGGCCGTCAAAGATCTTCGCGCCATGATGCAGGATCATCACCCGATCCGACAGCGCGACCAGAAAGCGCATCACATGTTCGATCAGGATGATCGTCACGCCCTGCGCGGCAACCGCGCGCACCGCATCCATCATCCGGTCGATCTCGCCCGCGTTCAGCCCGCCCACGGGTTCATCCATCAAAAGCAGTTTCGGCCGCGTGGCGATGGCACCGGCCAGCATCAGCAGCTTGCGGTCGATGACCGGCAGGCGGCCGGCAATCTCGCGGTCGCGGCCGGTCAGGCCGACGGCGGCCAGTGCCGCATCGGTCACGGCCTCGGTGCCGGCGCCGATCTTCAGCCCCGGGGCCCGGCGGTTGTCGCGCCCGAAATAGGCGGCAACGCGGACATTGTCGCGCACCGTCAGGCTGTCGAAACTGGCGTTCAACTGGAAGGTTCGGGCAATGCCGGCGTGGCAGATCGCTTCGGGGGCCATGCGCGTGATGTCGCGGCCGGCAAAGACGATCTGCCCTGAAGTGGCCGGGTTCATCCCCGACAGCACCTCGAAGAGCGTGGTCTTGCCGGCACCATTCGGGCCGCCGATCCCGAGGATTTCGCCCGGCGCGACCTGAAACGACAGTTGGCTGACCGCCGCCAGCGCACCGAAATGCTTGCTGACGTCATGGCAGACGAGCAGGGGCGGAGCGGCGGTCATGCCTTGGGACCTCAGCCCTTGATCCAGGGCGGCAGCACAAAGGTCGATGTCGCATAGGGCGGCGGTGCGATCAGCTTGCCGCCCTCGGCCTTGTCATGGATCTGCAGGAAC
>JACSRN010000153.1 GCA_014879735.1 Paracoccaceae bacterium | reverse complement strand
CAGAAAGGGCGTCTTGCCGCTGGCCGCCATGTTGTAAAGCAGTGGCCGGTCGATCGCATCCTCGGCCAGCCGGGCCGGCAGGACACCGTTGCCGATGCAGTTCTTGTAGAAGATCTGGCCGAAGCTCGGCGCGATCACGCAGCGGATGCCGAAATCGGCCAGCGCAAAAACCGCGCCCTCGCGCGAAGAGCCGCCGCCGAAATTCGGCCCCGCGACCAGAATCCGTGCCTGCCGGAACGGCGGGCGGTTCAGGATGAAATCGCGGCGCTCCTGCCCCGCGCTGTCGAAGCGCAGGTCGTGGAACAGGAAGTTGCCATAGCCCGGGCTGCGGGGATGGCGCAGGAAACGCGCGGGGATGATCTGGTCGGTGTCCAGATTGGCCAGGCGAAGCGGGGCTGCCACCGAGGTAAGCGCAGTGAAGGGTGTCATGGGCCGACCGCCTCCAACCGGCGCACATCGGTCAGGCGGCCGGCAACGGCGGCGGCGGCGGCCATGGCCGGGCTCATCAGATGGGTGCGCGCGCCAATGCCCTGCCGACCGGCGAAATTGCGGTTCGAGGTCGAGGCGCAGCGCTGCCCGGGGGCCACGATATCGCCATTCATCGCGACGCACATCGAACAGCCGGCCTCGCGCCATTCGGCGCCGGCGGCGCGGAAGATGCGGTCCAGCCCCTCGGCCTGGGCCTGTTCGCGGACCTGACCCGAGCCGGGAACGACCAGTGTGCGCACCGTGGTGCGCCGGCCACGCAGCACCTCGGCCGCCGCGCGCAGATCCTCGATCCGCCCATTGGTGCAGGATCCGATGAACACCACGTCGACCCCGATCTCCGACAGCGGTCGGCCCGGCGTCAGGTCCATATAGGCCAGGCTCGCCTCGATCTGGGCGCGCCGGGCGGGATCGGGTTCGGCAGCGGGCCAGGGGACACGCGCGTCGATGGGCAGCGTCTGTTCGGGGGTCGTGCCCCAGCTGACCATGGGCGCGATGGCGGTGGCGTCGAGCGTCACCTCCCGGTCGAAGACGGCGCCGGGGTCGGTGCCGAGCTGGCGCCAGATCGCCACGGCACGGTCCCAGCCGGCACCTTGCGGGGCATGCGGGCGGCCGTGGAGATAGTCGAACACCTTGTCGTCGGCCGCCACCATGCCGGCCCTGGCTGCGGCCTCGATCGACATGTTGCACAGCGTCAGCCGCTCTTCGACCGACAGCGCACGCACGGCGCTGCCGGCATATTCGATCATGAAGCCCATCGCCCCGCTGATGCCGATGCGCGCGATGACCGCAAGGATCACGTCCTTGGCCGAGACGAAGCGGCCGAGCCGGCCCTCGATGGCGATGCGCATCCGGCGCGGGCGGTGCTGCCAGATCGTCTGTGTTGCCAGCACATGCGCCAGTTCCGACTGGCCGATGCCGAAGGCGAAGGCGCCCAGTCCGCCATGGGTCGAGGTGTGGCTGTCGCCGCAGACCAACAGCGTGCCGGGCAGGGTGATGCCCTGTTCGGGGCCGACGACATGCACGATTCCCTGCCCGCGGGTGCCTGCCGCGAAATGCGCGATGGCGTTGTCGCGCATGTTCCGCTCGAACAGATCCAGCACGCGGCGGATCTCGGGCGTCTCGCCGGTGACGCGGCCGGGATCGGTCGAGACATAATGATCGGCCGTGCCGAAGACCTGCGCCGGCCGCCGCACCGCCAGCCCGGCATCGCGCAGCATCTCGAAGGCATGAAACGAGCCATCATGCACCAGGACGCGGCTGACATAGAGCAGGGACGGTCCCCCGGGATGGCGCAGGATTTCATGCGCCTCCCAAAGCTTGTCCAATGCCGTGCGTGGCGTGGGCCGCGGCTCCCGCATGGGGTCGGTCCCTCCGTTTCCCGTATGGGTGATGGTTGTGGCGCGATCTGCCCGGATCGCGGCGCGGGGCGCCTGTCTCCGGGCGGTCAGGGATTGATAGCATCGGTCTCTTTATGCAACAATTGCATAATTCTAATCCGCTTATTGATTTTGGCAATGAAAGTGGGCGCTGATGACGAACATCACGATCAAGCAGTTGCGCGCCTTCGCCGCCGTGGCACAGACGCACAGCTTCACCCGGGCGGCCAGCCGGCTGAACCTGACGCAATCGGCGCTGACCATCGCGATCCAGCAGTTGGAAGCCGAGATCGGGCTGAAGCTGTTTGACCGGACCACGCGCTCTGTCCGGTTGACGAACAGTGGCAGTTTCTTTCAGCCGGTGGCCGAACAGATGCTGACGCAACTGTCCCGCGCGCTGGAGGATCTGAACGCCGTGGCCGGGCGCGAGCGGGGGACGGTGGTCGTCGCGGCCTCGGCCTCGTTTCTGTGTTCGGTCCTGGCGCCCACGGTGGCAAGGATGCGCGACAGGTTTCCGGGGATCGATGTCAAGCTTCTGAACACGCCCGACAACCTGGTCAAGCGCGTGCTGGAGGAGCAGATCGACTTCGGCATCACCAATGTCTCGACCGTGCCCTACGGGCTGGAGGGCTTTGCGCTGCTTGAAGACGTGTTCGGGCTGGTCTGCCGCGCCGATCATCCCCTTGCGGCCGAGGACGGCCCGCTGGCCTGGCGCGATCTGGCCGGCCAGCCGTTCGTCAGCCTGGCGGTGGGCACCCAGACCCGCGAGATCCTGGACGCGCATGAAGATCTTGCCGGCATCCTCGGCCCGCCGGTCTGCGAGGCGAGCAGCATCTTCGCCGTCGGCGCGCTGATCCGCGAGCGGCTGGGGATCGCGGTCGTGCCGGCGCAGGTTGCGCAGGCCATCCTGCCCGAGGGGCTGATCTACCGTCCGCTCTGCGCGCCGGAACTGCGCCGCGGCCTTTCGGTGGTCCGGCGCAGAAACCGCAGCATGTCGCCCGCCGCGCTGGAATTCCTGCGTTGCATGATGGATCTGATCTTCACGACCGGAATCGTGAACGCCCCGGGGCGGATCGACATCCGCGCCGACCGCGAGAGTTTCCTGCAGAACTTCGTCTGAGGCGCCGCCTGGGGCCCGCGGCCCCACCGGCCCGGGCCGGCAGCCTTGCCGGGCACCGCCCGCCCGCCTAGTCTCGGCCTCGGCCGGGTCAGATCAGGGAGGGCCGCGCATGGCACAGGCAGGATCCCACTCCGCCCCGCCGCGGGCAGACGCGCATGGCCGCGGGCCGCTCTATCTCAGCCTGGCCGCCACGCTGCGCCGCGACATCGCCAACGGCCGGCTGCGCCCGGGCGAGAAGCTGCCGGCGATTACCGCGATGGCGGACAGTCATTCGGTTTCCGTCATTACCGTGCGTCAGGCCATCGGGGTGCTGGAGGGCGAGGGGCTGCTGCAGCGGTTTCAGGGCCGCGGCACCTTCGTGCGGACGACGCCGGGGATCGGCGCGCAACTGACGCTGCGCTCGGACTGGGACTCGCTTCTGGGCCATCTTGAGGGCAAGGCCCTGACCTTGCAGCAGATCGAGGAATGCGCGGCCCGGCCGGCCATCGAACCCGCCATCGGCAGGCTGGAAGACGAATACCTGTTCATGAAACGGGTGCACAGTTCCGGCGAGACGCCCTATGCGCTGGTCGAGGTCTATATCAGCCGGCGGCTTTTCGATCTCGACCCCGAGGGGTTCCGCCGCTCGATGGTGATTTCCGTCCTGTCGCGGCTTTCGGTGGCGCATGTCGCACGGATGCGACAGACCGTGTCCTTCACCACGGCCGATGCGGAGACCGCGCGCCTGCTGCGCTTGCCGCCCCAGGCGGCGATCGGCGATGTGATGCGGGTGATCGCCGACCGCGAGGACCGCGCGATCTATGTCGGCCTGACCAAGTATCGCGGCGATTTCGTCAATCTGGAATTCGACCTCGGGGCGCCGCCGGGCTGACCCGCCGGCCAGGGCGCCCCCGGGGGTACATCGGAAAGCCGCGACAAGAACCGAAAACCGTTGGAATTTGCAGGTTCCTCCCGTTGGAATTTATGTCTTCCCAAAAAGTCATTCTATCATTAGTATGACATGATGTAATGGATCGGGAGGCGACGTGCCATGGCGGAACTGCTGCAGGAAAGCCTGCCGTCGCCCGGCGTGGTCTTGCTGAAGATCAACCGGCCAGAGGCCCGCAACGCGCTGAACACGGCGCTGCGTCATGAGATGACCGCCCGTTTCGCCGCGCTGGCCGGGCGCGAGGAGGTGCGTGCCGTCGTCATCACCGGCGACGAACGCGCCTTCATGGCGGGCGCCGACCTCAAGGAGATGCGCCCCAAGGGCACGGCCGAGATCACGCGGACCCATGTGCGCCGGCAATGGGCGGTGCTGGCCGATCTGCCGCAGCCGCTGATCGCCGCCGTCAACGGCTTTGCGCTGGGGGGTGGCTGCGAACTGGCGATGCATGCCGACATCATCGTCGCCGGCGAGGGCGCGCGCTTTGGCCAGCCCGAGGTGACGGTGGGCATCATGCCCGGCGGCGGCGGTACCCAGCGGTTGTTGCGCGCAGTGGGCAAGTTCCGCGCGATGCGGATGCTGCTGACCGGCGAGCCCGTGACCGGCGCCGAGGCCTTTGCCATGGGGCTGGCCAGCGAGGTGGTGCCCGATGCCGAGGTGCTGCCGCGTGCGCTGCAGATCGCGGGGCGGATTGCCGCGCTGCCGCCGCTGGCGGTTCGCCGGATCAAGGAGGTGGTGCTGGCCGGCCATGACACCGGGCTTGCCGCCGGGCTGATGCTGGAGCGTCGCACCTTCGACACGCTGTTTGACACCGAAGACAAGGCCGAGGGCATGGCCGCCTTTGCCGAACGGCGCCCGCCGGTTTTCCGCGGTCGCTGATCCGACCCCCGCGCCGGGCCAGAGAAGCGAGCCAGAGAAGCAAGAAGGAAGTCCGCATGACCCGCCCCGCGTTCGATCCGCAGGATCCGCTGCGCCTTGACGATCTTCTGACCGGGGAAGAGCGGATGATCCGCGATGGCGCCCGCCGCTTTGCCGACGACCGGCTGATGCCGCTGATCCTTGACTGGCACCGGCACGAGCGGTTCGACCCCGCGCTGATGCGCGAGTTGGGGCAGATGGGCTTTCTCGGCATGACGCTGCAGGGCTATGGCTGCGCCGGGGCAAGCTTTGTCGACTATGGCCTTGTGGCCCGCGAGATGGAACGTGCCGATGCCGCCTTCCGCTCGGCCTGCGGCGTTCAGGGCGGGCTGGTGATGACGCCGATCCATCGCTATGGCAGCGCCGAGCAGCGTGAGCGTTTTCTGCCGCCGCTGGCGCGCGGCGAGCGGATCGGCGCCTTCGGCCTGACCGAACCCGACGCCGGGTCGGATCCTTCGGCGATGCGCAGCCGCGCCGTTCCGGCCGATGGCGGCTGGCGGCTGAGCGGAACGAAGACCTGGATCACCCATGCACCGATTGCCGATCTGTTCCTGGTCTGGGCGCGCGACGAGACCGGCGAGGTCGGCGGCTTCCTGCTGGAACGCGGAATGCCCGGGCTGGAAACCACCAGGATCGAGGGCAAGTTCTCTGTCCGCGCCTCGCCCACCGGGATCATCGCGATGGACGAGGTCTTCGTGCCCGCCGAAAACCGCCTGCCCGGCGCGCGCGGCCTGGGCGCACCACTCGGTTGTCTGAACCGGGCGCGGCTGGCAATCTGCTGGGGCGCGCTGGGGGCGGCCGAGTTCTGCTGGCAGGCGGCGCTTGGCTATGTGGTGGACCGCCACCAGTTCGGCCGGCCGCTGGCGGCAAACCAGCTGGTACAGGCCAAGCTGGCCGACATGCAGACCGAGATCACCCTGGCCCTGCATGCCACGCTGCGCCTCAGCCGGCTGGAGGACGAAGGTCGCACGACGCCCGAGATGATCTCGCTCGTCAAGCGCAACTCGGCGCGCAAGGCGCTGGAGGTGGCGCGGCTGGCCCGCGACATGCATGGCGGCAACGGCATTTCCGACGAATACCACGTCATTCGCCACATGCTGAACCTCGAGGTCGAGAACACGCTCGAGGGCACCTACGACATCCATTCGCTGGTGCTGGGCGCAGCGCAGACCGGCATCCGCGCCTTCACGGCCTGAACCGTGGCACGACAGGGGGAAGACATGACCGGAACCGAGATCCCAAAGCCGGGCCCCGCCTGCGATGAATTGGCCCGCGATGAACTGGCCCGCGATGCACTCGACTGCCTGCTCGCGCCGCGCCGGCTGGCCATCGTCGGCGTCTCGACGGATTTCAACAGGTTGAACGGCCGGGTGATGAAGTTCCTGCTGGAAAAGGGCTATGGCGGCGACATCCTGCCGGTCAACCCGAAATACCGCACCGTCGGCGGCCGGCCCTGCTTTGCCGATCTGGCCGATGTTCCCGGCGAGATCGACCTGGTGGTGGTCGCCGTGCCCGCGGCGCAGGTGGCGGGGGAACTGGACAAGGCCGGGCGCCGGGGTGTGCCGGCGGCGGTGGTCTTCAGCTCGGGCTTCGGCGAGATGGGCGAGGCGGGCGCCCGGCTGGAGCGCGAGGCGGTGGCGGTGGCGCGGCGCCACGGGCTGCGGCTGTGCGGGCCAAACACGCTGGGCCTGATCAATGCCTTCGAGAATGTCTATGCCACCTTCACCCAATACGGCATGGGGGAAACCGCAGCCGGGCCGGTGGGCTTTGTCACCCAGTCCGGCGCCTTCGGCACTGCCATCGCGGCCCTGGCGCGGCGGCGCGGCCTGGGCCTGGGTTATTTCGTCAACACCGGCAACGAGGCCGACGTGACCTTCGCCGAAGTGGCCGGGCGCATCCTCGCCGATCCGCGGATCACGGTGCTGGCGGGCTATGTCGAAGGCCTGCGCGACGGGCCGGGGTTTCTTGATGTCGCGCGGCAGGCGCTGGAGGCGGGCAAGCCCATGGTCGTGGCCAAGGTCGGGCGCACCCGCGCCGGCGAGCGCGCGGCCTCGTCGCACACCGGATCGCTGGCCGGTGCGGCGGCGGTCTATGACGGGCTGGCCGACCAGTTCGGCATCTGCCGGGCGCGGAACGAGGAACAGATGCTCGATCTGGTCGAGGCCTTTGCCGCGACCCCCGTTCCCGCCGGGCGGCGCATTGCCATCGTCACCCAGTCCGGCGGCGCGGGTGTGCTGATGAGCGACCGGGCCGAGGATCTGGGCCTGCAGCTGGCCACGCTTGCGCCGCAGACCATTGACCGGCTGCGGGCGGTGCTGCCGGTCTTTGCCGCGACGGGCAACCCGGTCGACGTGACCGCGCAGTTCATTGCCGATCCGACGATCCTGAAGGACAGCGTGACGGCGGTGATGGAAGACCCTGGCGTCGATGCGGTGGTGGTCTGGTTGCAGCTGATGGACGGCTTTGTCGCACCGCTGGTCGAAACCTTTCGCCAGATCTGCGAAACCGCGACGAAGCCGCTGGTGGTCAGCTGGGTCGCCGCCCCCGAGGCCGGGCTGCAGGGCCTGCGCGACCTGGGCCTGTGCGTCCTGCGCGGCGGCGAGCCGGCGATCGAGGCCATTGCCGCGCTGTGCCGCTGGGGCGAGGCGCGCGAGCGCTGGCAGGCCGATGCACCGGCGCGGGCCGCATGCATGCTGCCGGCGCCGGCCCTGCCGCCAGGCGCCAGGTCAGACGGGACAGGCGCAGGCGGGACAGGCGCAGGCGGGACAGGCGCAG
>JACSRN010000025.1 GCA_014879735.1 Paracoccaceae bacterium | reverse complement strand
GCCGGGGCAGCCGGGGCGGCAGGTCGGTGCACTTGAGGCGGCGGCCGCGCTGTCGGCGGCCGGCATTGCCCTGGCGCGGATACGGCTGGCCGCCGACCCGGCAGAGGCCGTCGCCGCGGCCGAGGCGCTGGGATATCCGGTCGCGCTGAAGATCGAATCCCCCGATATCGCGCATAAGACCGAGATCGGTGGCGTCGAGATCGGCCTTGCCGATGCCGCCGCCACCCGGGCAGCCGCCATCCGCATCCTGGCGCGCGCGCAGGACAAGGCGCCCGCGGCCCGGCTGGACGGCCTACTGGTGCAGGAAATGCGGCAGGGCACGGTCGATCTGGTGGTGGGGCTGCGCGAGGATCCGGTCTTCGGCATGGTGGTGATGGCCGGCCTGGGCGGTATTTTCGTCGAGGTGCTGCAAGATGTGGTGTTTCGCCGCGCGCCTGTCACCGAGGCCGAGGCGCTGGAGATGCTGGAGCGGCTGCGCGGCGCCCCGCTGCTGCGCGGCGTGCGCGGCAAGCCCGGCGCCGACCGCGCCCTGCTGGCCGCCTTCATCGCCCGGGTGTCGGAGTTCGGCGCGGCAAATGCCGGGCGGCTGGCGGAACTCGATCTGAACCCGGTGCTTGCCGGGCCGGACGGCGCCGTTGCCGTCGACTGGCTGATGGTGGCGCGATGATGCGCCATCCGCCGCCGACCAGAGGAGGGACAAGAACATCATGAAAGGCCGCACAGCCATCGTCGGCGTCGGACGGACGCCCTACAGTCGCGCCAGACCCGGGGAACGGCGCCATACGATTGACGAATTGATTGCCTGGGCCGCCGATCTGGCGCTGGACCATGCCGGCATGTCGAAGACGGATTTCGACGGCCAGGGTCTTGCCGTCGCCCATGCCGAGGCGGCCCACACCGTGAACTGGGCGGCGGCCACGGCGGAAAACCTGGGGTTGTCGCCCAAGGCCCTGCTGCGCGGCGACCAGGGCGGGGCCAGTGCCGCGGCGCTGCTGATCCGCGCCTCGGCCATGATCGAGGCCGGGATCGTCGACCGTTTCCTGGTTGTCGGCGCGGATACCCCGCTCAGCATCCCCTCGGTGGCGCCGGGTCTGCCATTGTCACCGGAACGCACGCGCGGGGTCTACTGGGATTTCCAGGGACCTTTCGGCATCATGGGCGCCACGGCGCAATTCGCCCTGGCGCAACGCCGCTACATGGAAGACTGCGGCATCACGGCAAGGCAACTGGCCCGGATCGCCGTCACCACCCGCGACCATGCCGTGCTGAATCCGGCGGCCATCTATCGCAAGCCCTATACGACCGAGGACTATCTCGCCTCGCGGATGCTGTCCGATCCGATCCGGCTGTTCGATTGCGTGCCGATGGTGAACGGCGGGCTGGCCTATATCGTGACCTCGGCGGAAACCGCGCGCAGTGTGGCGGCGCGACCGGCCTATCTTCTCGGCCATGGCGAGGTGACGAACTTCTACGCCGGCCCGCGCAGTCACCCCGACATCACCCGGACCGGCTTCCTGCAGACCGGGCCGGAGGCCTTTGCCATGGCCGGCATCGGTCCGCGCGATGTCGATGTGTTCCTGCCTTATGACGACTATCCCTTCGTCGTGATGCTGCAACTGGAACATTACGGCTTTTGCGGCCCGGGCGCGGGCGGGCATTTCGTCGAGACGACAGATCTGAGCTTTGCCGGCGATCTGCCGCTGTCGACCGACGGCGGGCAGTTGTCCGGCGGCCAGCCCGGCGGCGCCATCGGCGGCTTCATGCCGCTGGTCGAGGCGGTGACGCAGATCCGCGGCGAGGCGGAGGCCCGGCAGGTGCGCGGCGCCGAAATCGCGCTCGCCTCGGGATTTGGCGGGATATCCTATGCACGCAACGCCCGCAGTTGCGTATCCATCGTGCTGGGCGCGGAGGGCCGGAGCCAATGAACGACACTGCGACCGAAACCCCGAAGCCCGAGATCACCGACCAGACGCGCCCGTTCTGGGAGGCCGCGCGCGAGGGTCGGCTGGTGATGCAGAAATGCGCGGCTTGCGGCACGGTGAATTTTCCGCCGAAACCCTGGTGCATCGACTGTGGCTGCCGCGATCTGCCCTGGACCACCGTCGGCCCCGGCGGAACGGTCTATTCCTGGACCATCAGCCGCAGCGTGGCGATGAACTGGCCGGGCTGGACCGGACAGCTGCCTGTTGTCATGGCGCTGGTCGATGTCGATGGCGGGGCAAGAACCTACGCGCAGGTGATCGACTGCGCGCCCGAGGATATCCGCACCGGCCTGCGTCTGGTCGTCACCATGGTGCCTGTGGGCGAGGATGTCTTCATCCCCAAGTTCCGCCCCGCAGCCTGATGGCCGCAGCCTCGGGGCTGCCCGGCGATGGCCGGGCCGTCCGACGCGGCGATGGCGGGCCACCCGGCACGGCGATGGCGGGCTGCCCCGGGGGCGCGGCTATGGCCGGGCCATCCGGTGGCAGCCGGCCGCGCCTGGGCTGCGGCCGGCCGGTCGTCCCGCTGCCTCAGCCGAAGACCGTCTCATAAAGCCGCAGCCAGTTGCCGCCCATGATCTTGGCCACCTCGGCCTCGGCAAAGCCGGTGCTGCGCAGCGCCTCGGCCAGGTCGCCCAGCTGTTCGGGGCGCTCCAGCCATTCGGGCTTGGCTACAGCACCGGGCCGGGCCGCCGATCCGGCACCATATTGTACCGAGCGCGTCCAGCGCCCCTTGCGCATCCAGTCCCGGAAGGCATCGTCCGATCCATAGCTGAAATCGGTCCCCAGCCCGACATGGTCGACCCCGGCCAGGTCGACGGTGCGCGCGATCATCTCGGCAAAGCCCTTGGCCGTGGCGCAGGCCCAGTCGGGGGTGATGTTGCGATAGGCGGCGCAGCCGATCACGCCGCCGGTCTGGGCCAATGCCTTCAGCACATCGTCGCTGCGGTTGCGGGCATGGGGAAAGATCGAGGACGGGTTGGCATGGGTCACGGCGATCGGTTTGGGGCAATGCTCGATCGCGCCCAGTGTCGTGCGGTCGCCGGTGTGGGAACAGTCGACCAGCAGGCCGCAGCGTGCCATTTCGGCCACCACCTCGCGGCCGAACCGGGTGATGCCGCTGTCGGCCTCTTCGTAGCAGGACCCGCCGAGTTCGTTCTGGTTGTTGTAGGTCAGCTGTACCACCCGCACCCCCAGATCGCCGAAGAGTTCGACATAGCGGATGCGGCCTTCCAGCAGGTTGGCATTCTGAAAGCCGAGCAGGATGCCAAGCTTGCCATCCTCCTCGCAGGCCCGGATGTCGTCGGCCTTGCGCACGATGCGCATCACGTCGGCATTCTCGCGCTCCATGTCGCGCCAGCGGCCGATGGAATCGAGCGATTCCAGCGTGCCCTCCCAAAATCCCAGCGTCGGCGTGACGCAGGTAAAGCCGCCGGCAGCAAGGCGTTGCAGCACGCCGCGGTCGAAGGTGCCGCATTGCAGGGCGTCGATCAGCATCATGGTCGGTCTCCTTGTTCGTTCATCTGTTCATGTCGTCGGGTATTGCCTCCCCGGGGCGCGCGTGCGCGACCGGCGGCGCGCGACCTACCGCGTGCCGCGCGCCGGGCGGGGTGGGGCGAGAGCGGGGGTTTTCACGCGCAGGCCGGGCCTCTAGTCTCTGTCCCGTGGCGCAAGCGCGCGGTGCGGGCAGGCCGCGGGGCGCCGGGCGGGGGAATGTCATGGCGAATGTCGGCGATGTGGCCAGGCGGGCGGGGGTGTCGATCGCCACCGTCTCGCGCGTGCTGAACGGCACCGCCGTCGTTGCCGAGGACACCCGCGAACGGGTGCTGAAGGCGGCGGCCGATCTGTACTACACGCCCAACCGCGCGGCGCGGAACCTTCGGGCCGGCCGGTCGAATACGGTGGCCTTCGCCGTCAGCGACATCGAGCAGAGCGAGGTGGCTGCCATCGCCAAATATCTGCAGCCGACCCTGCAGACCATTGGCCTCGACTGCATCCTCTACAGCCTTGCCCATAGCGGCGACCGGCTGATGCGCCTCTTGCGCGAGGCCGAGCAGTTCGGCGTCTCTGCCGTGGTCATTGTCAGTCCCGACCTTGCGGACGAGGGCGAGCTGGCCGGCCATGCCGCGCGGCTCGCCGGGCTGGGCATCCGGGTGATCGCCGTCAACAACGACCGCAGCCATCTGGGCATAGCCTCGGTCCTGCATGACGACGTGGCCGCCACCGCGCTGTCGGTGGGGCATCTGATCGCGAATGGCCGGGTGCCCGTCGCCTATCTGGGGCGGCATGCCGGGTCGCGTGCCGGGCAGGCCCGGCGCCAGGGCTATGTCACGGCATTGCAGGCGGCGGGTCTGCCGGTCGACCCCGATCTGACCTGGGATTTCGCCTATCGCTCGGCGGCGGGCTACGAGGCGGTGGACCGCGCCCTTGCCCGCGGGCTGGCTTTCGCGGCGATCCAGTGCGGCAGCGACGAACTGGCCATGGGCGCCATCGCCGCGCTGCAGGACCACCGGATCCGGGTGCCGGAGGATGTGGCCGTGGTGGGGTTCAGCAACAGCCCCTGGGCGATGTATCTGCGGCCGGCGCTGACCACGCTCAGTTCCAGCCCGCAGCATTTGGCCCTTGCGGTGCGCGATCTGCTCTCGGGCCAGGGCGAAATGCCGCTGCGCACGCTGATCCGGCGCGACTTCCTGCGCCGCAGCTCGGCCTGAGGCGGACCGGGCGGGCAATATCGCGGATGATGGCGGCGGCGGGATCGGGCCAGAACCGCAGGGCTGCGGTGCGACGGGGGCTTTTCCTGTCGCGGTCTGGTGCTGCATCGGTGCCGTATTCCCTGACTGTTCCGGGGCTCAGAATGCATGAAAACGTTTACATTGCAAGATGGAACCCTGTCCGGAGCCTTTTGCCCCGCCGCGATGGCATGGCTGACCGGCGACCTGGCACGGGTCTGGCCGGGTCGCCGCACGGCTTGCGGGTCTGCTGCGCCGGCGGCCGGCCCTAGCCCGGCATCCGCAGCACATCGGGGTGTTGCAGGGGTGCATCCCGGATCCAGAGCTGCACGCCCTCGGGTCCTGCGGTCGCGCGCAGGGGCTGGCCCGCCGGCCGGCGATGCCAGCTTTGCGCGGTCAACGTCACGCCTTCCGTCGACAGGGCGCCGGACAGGACCAGAAGCTCTACCCCGCGCGGATTGGCCAGGGTGACGGCAGCGCCGGCCTGCCAGTCCTCCAGCAGCACCCGCTCGGCCCCGTCGTCGAACAGGCTGCGCGATGCCGTCACGCCCTCGCGCAGCGGCAGGGCGGCGCCTTCGCCCGGCTGGCGCACGATCTGGACGCGGTCGCCGTCGCGATATTGCCAGAGGCGAACGAAGATCGTGCAGCCGGCCGCGGCGGCGGGGCTGTGCGAGGTGCCCGGCGGATTGCGGAAATAGCAACCGGCGGGATAGTCGCCATGCTCGTCCTGGAAGGTGCCGTCGAGGACCAGGATCTCCTCGCCGCCGGTATGGGCATGGGCAGGAAAGGCGCTGCCCGGCGCATAGCGCACGATCGAGGTGGCCCGCGCCACCTCCTCGCCCTCGCGGTAGAGCATCTTGCGGTCTACGCCCTTCGCCGGGCTGGGCACCCAGTCGATCCGGCCGGCATGGACGGTCACGGGCCGGGTCATGTCAACGTTGATACGCATCGCTCTCTCCCATGGGCTGGGCCTGCCGCAACGTCATGGTTCCGGATGGCCTGCGTTCGGATGCCGCCTGCGCCCTTGTCCTGACCGCAGGGATGCGGTTCCGACCGGGCGCCGACCGCGTCCATGCCGGACTGCAAGGCGCCCCTGCGGACCCGCCCGCCCGTATCCGAATTGCCGGGGCGGTGATGGACGATCATCCCGCCTCCAGCGGCCGCCGGCAAGCCCGCGATGCCGGCCGGCGGTTCTTTGCCGGGGGATGCTGGAGGCGGCCACCACCGGGGCCATTTGCCGATCCGCGTGGCAGCGGCGGCCGGGGGGCCTTGGCGGGCCGCTAGCCTGCGCTTCGCGCCCCGGGCCGGCGCAGCAGCGTGGCGGTATAGATCGCCAGCGCCGCCCAGATCAGCGCGAAGGCAACGAAGGTCGTCCGGCTGAACGGCTCGCCGAAGGCGAAGACGGCGGTCAGGAAGATCAGCGTCGGCGAGATATATTGCATCAGCGCGATGGTGGTCAGTCGCAGCCGCTTGGCGCCGTTGGCATAAAGCATCAGCGGTGCCGCGGTCACGACCCCCGCGAGGACAAGAAGCACGGTATCGCTGCGCGGCCCGCCGGTCAGATGGCTTTGCCCGGTCAGCGTCAGCCAGATCACATAGGCCAGGGCGAAGGGAAGCAGGATCAGCACCTCGAGCGTGAACCCCTGGTTCGGCCCGATCGGCAGCGACCGCTTGAAATAGGCGTAAAGCCCCCAGGTGACGAACAGGCCGATGGCGACGATGGGCAGCTTGCCGGTGCCGAAGGTCAGCACAGCCACTGCGGCGGCTACCAGAGCCAGCGCCAGCCATTGCAGCCCACGAAGCCGCTCGCCCAGCAAAGCCGCGCCGAGAAGGATCGAGAACAGCGGGTTGATGTAATAGCCAAGCGCGGTGTCAAGCGTGCGCCCCGCGGCAATGGCCCAGACATAGATGCCCCAGTTGACCGAGATCAGCGCCGCCGTCATCGAGGCCATGCCCAGCATCCGCGGATTGCGCAGCGCGGCCTTCAGATCGTCGGTGCGGCCCAGCCATACCAGCACCGCCAGCGCCACGGGAACCGACCAGATCACCCGATGCGCGATCACCTCGATGGCCGGGATATGCGACATCGCCTTCATGTAGATCGGCAGAAACCCCCAGATCACATAGGCCGCCAGCGCATAGAGAAAGCCCTGCGGACTGTCGCCATCGCTTGTCACTGCACTGTCTTTTGCCATCGATCGCCTCCGTCGCCTGCCTTAGGCCGCCGGACGGGGCGGCGCCATGGCGATCTTGTATCGGTCACAAAGCGGTCAGCCGGCCTCGGGTGGCAGGGTCCAGCCGGGCGGGGCAAGGGTAAAGCCCTGAAAGCGGAAGCCAGGGCTGACGGTGCAACTGACCAGCGTGAAGCGGCCGAGGCTTTCGGCCGCCTGCCAGTGCTGCGCCGGAACGACGGCCTGCGGAACTTCGCCGCCCAGCACGTCGGGGCCAAGGATCGTGTCGCGGGCCGCGGTCTGGCCCATCGACAGCCGCAGCGAGGCGCCGGCATGCCAGAGCCAGATTTCATCGGCATCGACGCGGTGCCAGTGGCTGCGCTCGCCCGCCCGCAGCAGGAACAGGATCGCGGTGCCGCTGGCCCGCCCGGCGATCTCGGGGCCCCTCCAGGTCTCGCGGTACCAGCCGCCCTCGGGATGCGGCTCCAGCCCCAGGCGGGCAATGATCAGGTCGGCAGCGTCGGTCATGCATCTCTCCATGCGCCGGGGGCAAGGCCTTCCAGCGTCCAGTCGCCCACCCGCCAGCGGATCAGCCGCAGCGTGGGATGGCCCACGGCGGCGGTCATCCGGCGGATCTGGCGGTTGCGCCCTTCGCGGATCGTCAGTTCCAGCCAGCAGTCCGGCACGCTCTGGCGCACCCGGATCGGCGGATCGCGCGGCCAGAGCCAGGCCGGAGGCGCCACCAGCCGGGCGCGGGCGGGC
>JACSRN010000152.1 GCA_014879735.1 Paracoccaceae bacterium | reverse complement strand
GACCCGCCGGCCGGCCCGCGCTATGGCTTGACCCCGCCCCCAGGCGCCGGCCCGAAAATCCATCCCGCCCGAAAAGGAGCATCCCTTGGCCAGCATCGATGGTCTGCCCCCCCTGCGCGAGGTGATCCGTGCGCATGATCTGGTGGCGAAGAAGCAGCTTGGCCAGAACTTCCTGCTCGACCTGAACCTGACGGCCCGGATCGCGCGCTCGGCCGGCGATCTGACCGGCGCCGATGTGCTTGAGGTAGGTCCCGGCCCGGGCGGGCTGACCCGCGGCCTGCTGGCCGAGGGTGCGCGACATGTGGTCGTGGTCGAAAAGGACCCGCGCGCCCTGCCCGCGCTGGACGAGATCGCCGCACATTACCCGGGGCGGCTGACCGTCCTGATGGGCGATGCGCTGGCGCTGGACGTGGCGGCGCATCTGACCCCGCCGGTCAAGGTGGTGGCAAACCTGCCCTATAATGTCGGGACGGAATTGCTGATCCGCTGGCTGTCGCCCCCGGCCTGGCCGCCGTTCTGGCAAAGCCTGACGCTGATGTTCCAGAAGGAAGTGGCCGAACGGATCGTGGCACGGCCAGGCGATGACGCCTATGGCCGGCTGGCACTGCTGGCGCAATGGCGGGCAGAGCCGCGGATCGTGATGACGCTGCCGCCCGAGGCTTTCACCCCCGCGCCCAAGGTGCATTCTGCGGTGGTGCATCTGACCCGGCTGGAGGCGCCGCGCTATCCCGCCGATGGTGCGGTGCTGTCGCGAATCACCGCCATGGCCTTCAACCAGCGGCGCAAGATGCTGCGGTCGTCGCTAAAAGGCCTGGGGCCGGATATCGAGCAGAAGCTGCTGGCGGCCGGCATTCCGCCCACCGCGCGGGCCGAGGAAATCGGGCTGGCCCAGTTCTGCGCGCTGGCCCGGTCGCTGGCCTGACCGGCGGTCCGCCGCAGGGCCAGGCTGTCGGGCCGGGGACCGGGCCGCAGCCGCCCCGGCACAGTCATTCGGCGCCAGTCATTGGATGGCAGTCATTCGGCGCCAGTCACCCAGCGCAGTCATGCGGCGGCGATCACGCGGCAGCGGTCATTCCGCGACATCGCCGCCCGTCGTGACGCCCACTGCGGCGCCGGCCGCGTCATCGGCCGGTCTTGCCTCATCGCCCTTGGCCTTGGCAGTCTCGGCCTTGGGCTTGCGCGGGGCGCGCGGGCGCTTGGGCTTTGCCGCTTCGGCTGCAGCTTCCACCACCGGCGCGGGGTCGGCCGGGGCGGCGGCGGGAGCCTCGGTCACGATTGCGGCGGTGCCGGTGATGAAGGCCGGAAGTTCAGGCTGCGGCCCCTCGCCGGAGGCGCGGCGGCGGTCGTCGCGATCACGGCGGAAATCGCGCCGCTCGCCTTGCGGACGTTCGCGGCGTTCGCCCTGCGGCCGGTCGCCCTGCTGCGGTCGGTCGCCCGCATTCCGTTCACCCTGACCGCGTTCGCCTTGCGCCCGTTCGCCCTGTCCGCGCTCGCCTTGCCCACGCTCACCCTGACCGCGCTCGCCTTGCGCCCGTTCACCCTGTCCGCGCTCACCCTGACCGCGCTCGCCTTGCCCACGCTCACCCTGTCCGCGTTCGCGGTCGCCCTGAGACCGCTCGCGGCGGTCGCCGCGTGCGCCATCCTCCGAGGTGCCGGGACGCACCTCGGGCAGGTCGACAAGCCCGGCATCCTCGCCGCCGAAGTCGATCACCTCGGCCACGGCAGGCGTGTCGTCGCCGCGATAATCGCCGCGGTCGTTCCGGTCGTTCCGGTCGCCCCGGTCATTGCGCTCGCGATAGTCGCTGCGGTCGCGATTGCCGTCCCTGCCGGAATTGTCGCGATTGCCGTTCTGCTGGTACTGCGCCTGCCGCGCCTCCTGCTCGGCGGCCTGCTCGCGCTGCGCCTCGGCCAGCATGCGGGTGTAATGCTCGGCATGCTGCAGGAAATTTTCCGCCGCCACCCGGTCGTTCGAAAGCTGCGCGTCGCGGGCCAGCGCCTGGTATTTCTCGATGATCTGCTGCGGCGTGCCGCGCACCTTGCCCTCGGGGCCCGAGGAATCGAACACCCGGTTGACGATGTTGCCGAGGGTGCGCGGGCGGTTCTGGCTGGAACGCGAGCGTTTCTTGGAAGAGCGCATCTTTTCCTAAATGATCAGTGGATCGCCTGTACCCCCAGGCGGCCACAACAGGCGCGCAAAAGGTCGGGAGCAGGGATCGGTTTCTGCAAGGGCGCGGTGCAAGACCGCCCGGTGCCCGGTGCATGGCTTGTGCTTATGCAGGAAGTGGCGGCCGAGGCAAGTGGTTTCTGGGCATTTCACCGCAGGAATGCGGGGTTTTCCGCCCAACTGCGCCAATCGCCGCGGATTTGCGCCAGCTCAGAGACCACGACCCGCCCCGGCACCCGGCGCTTCGGCCACCACCACCCTGTCGCGACCATCGAAATCGGGAAGGATTCGCGCCGATATCAGCCCTGCGGCGGCAAAAAGTCCGGCTACCGCCGGCCCCTGCGTCGGGCCGGTTTCCACCAGAATCCGGCCTCCCGGCAGCAGCAGCGACATCACGTCGCAGGCGATCGCGCGATAGGCGTCCATCCCGTCGCCGCCCGGCGTCAGCGCCAGATGCGGCTCCCAGTCGCGGACCTCGGGGGACAGCGCCGCCATTTCGCCCAAGGCGATATAGGGCGGGTTCGAGACGATCACGTCGAACCGGCCAAGCCCCGCGGACCATTCAGGATCGCGCCAGTTGCGCTGCACGAAATCCGCGCGGTCCGCCACGCCAAGCCGGGCCGCATTCTCCCCCGCCACCGCCAGCGCCGCCACTGAAACGTCAAGCCCGGTGCCACGGGCGGCGCCGGTTTCCAGCAGGCAGGCGATCAGGATGCAGCCAGAGCCGGTCCCCAGGTCGAGCATCCGCGCGAACGGCATGCGCAGCGCCTCGGCCACCAGGATCTCGGTCTCGGGGCGGGGGTCCAGCGTGTCCGGCGTGACCCGGAAGGGAAAGCCCCAGAAGGCGCGCTCGCCAGTGATCTGCGCCACCGGCTGGCGCTTTTCGCGTGCGGCGATGGCGGTCTCGAAGGCGGCGGTCTGCGTCCCCGTCATCGCCTCGCCGATGGCCCCCACCAGGCGCGGCGGCGCGATCCCCAGCGCATGGGCCATCAGCACCCGGGCATCGCGGGCGGGATCCTCGACCCCTGCCGCCCGCAGGCGGGCAACGGCGGCGCGCAGGGCGTCGCGAACCCTCATCCCTCCATCTCGGCCAGCTTCGCGGCCTGGTCATGCGCGATCAGCGCATCTATCACCTCGGTCAGGTCGCCGGCCATGATCTGCGGCAGGGCGTAGAGCGTCAGGTTGATGCGGTGGTCGGTCATCCGGCCCTGCGGGAAATTGTAGGTTCGGATGCGCTCGCTGCGGTCGCCGCTGCCCACCTGTGCCTTGCGGTCGGCGGCACGTTCGGAATGGATCCGCTCCCGCTCCATCTCGAACAGGCGGGCGCGCAGCACCTGCATGGCGATGGCCCGGTTCTGGTGCTGCGACTTTTCGGAGGAGGTGACGACGATCCCGGTCGGCAGATGCGTGATGCGCACCGCCGAGTCGGTGGTGTTGACATGCTGCCCGCCCGCCCCCGAAGAGCGCATTGTGTCGATGCGGATGTCGGCGGCCGGAACGTCGATATCGACCTCCTCCGCCTCGGGCAACACGGCCACCGTCGCAGCCGAGGTATGGATGCGCCCGCCCGCCTCGGTTTCCGGCACCCGCTGCACCCGGTGGACGCCGCTTTCGTATTTCAGCCGGGCATAGACCCCCTCGCCCGCGATATGGGCGGTGAATTCCTTCACCCCGCCCAGATCGGACATCTGGCTTTCCAATACCTCGAAGCGCCAGCCCATGCGTTCGGCATAGCGCTGGTACATCCGCGCCAGATCGCCGGCGAACAGGCTGGCCTCCTCGCCGCCGGTGCCGGGGCGGATCTCCAGGATCGCCGGGCGGGCATCGGCCGCGTCCTTCGGCAACAGCGCCAGCCGCAGCCGGTTCTCCATCTCGGGAATCCGCGCCTTCAGCCGGGGGATCTCGTCCTCGGCCAGGGCGCGCATCTCGGGATCGGCCAGCATCGCCTCGGCATCGCCAAGATCGGTCAGCGCCTGCCGATAGGCCGCAACCTCTTCGGCCACCGGCTTCAGGTCGGAATATTCCCGGCTGATCGCGGCAATCTCTGCCGGGGCTGCGCCCGCGTTCAACTGCGCCTCGAGAAACTCGAAGCGCTGGGTGATCTGGGCAAGTTTGTCGAGCGGAACCATGGTCGGGGGATTTGACCTGTCCCGCGGTGCCGGTCAAGGGGCGAGGCGGGGTGCCGGTCCGGGGCGGGCCTGCCGCAGGCCTAGCCCCGCGGCCCCGGCGGGCGGGTGATGATCCAGGTTCCCATGACCGCCAGCACCGCCGCCTGCAGCCCAACCAGCCAGCCGGCAAGCCCAAGGGCGAGGCTCAGCGCCAGCGCCGCCAGCATGGCCAGGATCGAGATCAGCTTGGCCCGCGGCGGGATCGCCCGATGCTGCTGCCAGGCCCGGATGACCGGGCCAAAGCTCGGGTGGCCGATCAGCCAGCCATGCAGCCGTTCGGACGAGCGGGCAAAGGCCGCCGCCGCCAGCAGCAGGAAGGGCGTCGTCGGCAGCAGCGGCAGGAACAGGCCCAGCCCCCCCAGCGCCAGCGCCAGCAACCCCAGCGAGACCCAGACGATTCTCATGACGGCAGGCCGGTTGCGGCGGACATTCCAGGCGTGTTCTCCGGTTTTCCGACCGGAAGACTAGGGATTTCCGCGGCGAAGGAAAGCCCCCGCGGGCGCGCCGGCCGATCCGAGCGATGCGGGTCGGCCGCAGATCGCCGCGGCGGGGTGGCAGGCCGGCACAGGCTGGCTGCGGCGCGCAAAGGCTTTTCAATCCCGCCCGCGCCCACTACAGCTTGAACCAGCCGCGCCTTGCGCGACCTGCGGGATGCCCCCGCCGAACCCCTACGAGGACCGATGCGTACCATCACCACGACCGAAGATCTCGCCCAGTTCTGCGCCGCCGCCAAGGCCGCGCCCTATGTCACGCTCGATACCGAATTCCTGCGCGAACGCACCTACTGGTCAAAGCTCTGCCTGATCCAGATGGCCCTGCCCGGCAAGGATGGCGAAGCGGTTCTGGTCGACCCGATCGAGGGTACCGAACTCTCGCTCGAACCGCTCTACGACCTGTTCCGCCACGAGGCGACGGTCAAGGTGTTCCACGCCGCACGGCAGGATCTGGAGATTTTCTTCGTCGAGGGCGGGGTCTTCCCGCATCCGCTGTTCGACACCCAGATCGCCGCCATGGTCTGCGGCTTCGGCGAGCAGGTCGGCTATGAAACCCTGGTCCGGCGCATCGCCAAGGCCAGCCTCGACAAGGCCAGCCGCTTCACCGACTGGTCGCGCCGCCCGCTGTCGGAAGCGCAGAAGGACTATGCCCTGGCCGATGTCACCCATCTGCGGGTGATCTATGAATTTCTCGCCGCACAACTGCAGAAGAACGGCCGCGCAAGCTGGGTCGAGGAAGAGCTTGCCGTCCTGACCGACCCTGCAACCTATACCGTCCACCCCGACGAGGCCTGGCAACGGATCAAGACCCGCTCGTCCTCGGGGCGCTTTCTCGCCGTGGTCCGGGAACTTGCGCGGTTCCGCGAGACCTATGCCCAGACGCAGAACGTGCCGCGCAGCCGGGTGATGAAGGACGACGCATTGCTGGAACTGGCCTCGACCCGGCCGCAGACGCCCGAGGAACTCGGCCGCTCGCGCCTGCTGCTGCGCGAGGGCCGCAAGCCCGAGATCGCCGAGGGCATCCTCGCGGCGATCAGGGCCGGGGTGGAGACCAGGACCGAGGATCTGCCGAAGGTGGCCGAGCCGCAGGATTCGCTGCAGGTCAACAGCGCCTTGGCCGATCTCTTGCGCGTGCTGCTGAAGGCCAAGGCCGAATCCCTCGGCGTGGCACCGCGGTTGATCGCCTCGGCGGCCGATCTCGACGTCATCGCCGCCGGCGGCCGCGAGGGCGAGACGCTGAAGGGCTGGCGGCGCGAGGCCTTCGGCGAAGATGCCCTGCGCCTGTGCAAGGGCGAAATCGCGCTTTCCGCAAAGGGCAGCGAGGTGCGCATCGTCCGGCTCGCGCAGTGATGCCGGCCGGGGCGGCGGGCTGCCATCTCCTGGCGCCGCAGCCCCCGCCCCGCACCCAGGGCACCGATACCCACGGCACGGCACCGCCGCCGCGCGCATCTCCCGGCGCTGGCCCTTGGAAAAAGGTGAAGAAGTTCAGCGGCCGAAGGGTCAGGCGCCCGGCATCCGGATCAGGCGCGCGCCCACGGCACCGCACGCTCCTTGCCCGACGCCCTGCGGCACCATAGGCCATGCCACCGCCACATCGGGATCATGCCCGGCATCCGGATCAGGCGCTCCCGATTTCCCGCGCCACCGCACGCTCCATGCCCGCCGCCCTGCGCCACCGCAAGCGATGGCCACCGGCCCATCCGGATCAGGCCACGACCGGACAGGAAGCGGCGCCCGGCCTGACCCGGCGATCAGGGCCAGGCGTCGCATCCCCAGCGGAATGACCGGCGGATCTTGGCCGGGACAGGCGGATCCTCGGGCACCGCCCCGAACGCCCCAGGGGACCACCGGATCGAATCCGATACCCTGGCCCTGCCGCTTCCTCTTGATCCAAATACCCCCGCCGGAGGCATCTGTCTCCGGTTCGCCCGGCCCGGCTGGGGCTCAGCGCCGGACCGCCCGGGCATTGCCCGCGCCCTGCACCACGATCTCGCGCAGCCCTTCCAGCTTCCTGGCCGAAACCGAATAGGCCACCGTCACCTCGCGCGACCGCGGGGTATTGGCCGCCTTCGGCACCACTGGCGGCAGGATGCGGAACTCCAGAACCAGCCGTCCCTCGCCGGCATCGGGCAGCGCCACCAGTTCGGCATCCCACCAGCCCTGGGTCGGCGACAGCCCGGTGGCCCGCACGATGGCGCCGGTGGGCGTGGCCTCGACCGTCATCGTCTCGACCGTCGCCACCAGTTGCCGCGGATCGACCGGCACGCCGGCGGTATCCACCCGTTCGACCGGCGCCGACCGGCGGAACCAGTTCCATGGGTTCCACCGGCTTGCGCAGCCGGCAAGGGCCAGGGTCACGGTCAGGATGACGCCGATACGGATCAGTCGGGTGCGGAGCATGCGGGCCTCTTCGTCTGCATCAACTGGCTAGCGCAACCGGGCCGGTTTGAAAAGCGCAGGTTTCGCCGCCCCCTTCCCGAGCGGCCCCGCGTCCCGAGCCGCGCCCCTTCGCGGGTCCGCCCTCCCGCCCCTCTGCCCCTTTCGGCCTCTGGACCTTGGCGCCCACCCGCGCTAGGCCGGTCGCGAAAGGAGCCCGCCATGGCCACGCCTGCCTTCGAGGACATTGCCGAAACCCTGGAATTCCTGGACGACTGGGAAGAGCGCTACCGCCATGTCATCGAACTGGGCCGGGCCATGCCGCCGCTTGAGGACAGTTTCAAGGTGCCCGCCTACAAGGTCGAGGGCTGCGCAAGCCAGGTCTGGCTGCGGCCGCAGATCGAGGCCGGCCGCTTCGACTTCCAGGGCGACAGCGACGCGATGATCGTGCGCGGGCTGATCGCCATCCTGCATGCGCTTTATGCCGGGCTGCCGCTGGATCAGGTGACCAACTGTCTCTTATACA
>JACSRN010000161.1 GCA_014879735.1 Paracoccaceae bacterium | reverse complement strand
CCCCCGCGCGCTGCTGCGCCGGCGGCTGGCCGGACCCGGCGCATTGATGGTGCCCGGCGTCGCCGATGCGTTGAATGCCCGCATCGTCGCCCGGCACGGGTTCGAGGCAATCTACATGACCGGCGCCGGCACCTCGGCGGTGCGGCTGGGCATGCCCGATGTCGGCCTGCTGACGATGAGCGAGATGGTCGACAATGCCGCCCGGATCGCCGATGCCTCGGGTCTTGCGGTGATCTCGGATGCCGATACCGGCTATGGCGGTGTGCATAATGTCCGCCGCGCGGTGCAGTCCTTCGAACGCGCCGGCGTCGCCGCGGTGCATATCGAGGACCAGGCCCTGCCAAAGCGCTGCGGCCATCTGGCCGGCAAGGAGTTGATCGACGCCGACGAGATGGTCGCCAAGATCAAGGCCGCCTGCGATGCCCGCATCGACCCCGATTTCACCGTGATCGCGCGCACCGATGCCATCGCGGTCGAAGGCTTCGAGGCCGCCATCGACCGCGCCGGCCGCTATGCCGAAGCCGGTGCCGACGTGATCTTCGTCGAATCGCCCAGCGCCGAGCAACTGCCGCGCATCGCGCCGCTGATCGACCGGCCACTGCTTTACAACATGGCGGCCAGCGGCAAGACGCCCTTTCTGGACAAGACCGAGATCGAGCGGCTGGGCTTTCGCCTGATCATCTATCCCAACTGGTTGCTGCTGGCCGGAATCCGCGCATCGGAGCGGATGCTGGATCTGATGATGCGTACCGGCTCCATAGCCGACGCCCTGCCCGATGTCGCCACCTTCCGCGAGTTCTTCGACCTGGTCGGAATGCAGGAGGTGCGCGAACGCGATGCGAAATATGCCGTGAACCCCGATCGCCTGATCAATTACTGAGGCCCGTACAAAGGCCCGACCTCGGGGCCGGAACATGCTGGACATCCGTCATGGAACATTCGAACAAGACCGCCCGTGAAATCTATCAGGCCTACAGGGCCGGCCCCTCGCGCCCGCCGTTCGGCTTTGGCCGGCGCCCGGCACTGGTGAATGTCGATCTGCAGAACGCCTATACCCGCGTCGGCAGCTATGCCACCGCCTATGAGACCGATCCGCGGCAGATCGACCATGTGAATGCCCTGGCCCGGAGGCTGCGCGCCCGGGGCTTTCCTGTGGTCTGGACCCATGTCGCCTATATGCAGAGCGGCGAGGATTGCGGCATCTGGGGCACCCGGACCGACACGCCGGATTCGCTGCAGAACATCAAGGCCGGCTCCGAACGCGCCGCATTCGACCCGCGCTGCGAGATCGACCCGGTCCGCGACCTGATCGTCAACAAGCGCATGGCCTCGGCCTTTTTCGAAACCAACCTCGGCTCGGTCTTCACCTTCCACCGCATCGACACGGTGATCGTCACCGGCGGCTCCACCTCGGGCTGCGTCCGCGCGACCGTGGTCGACAGCCTGTCGCGCAGCCTTCGCACCGTGGTCCCCGAAGAATGCGTGGCCGACAAGCACGAAAGCCCGCATTTCGCCAATCTCTACGACATGGCGCTGAAATATGCCGACGTTCTGCCGGTGGCGCAGGTTCAGGCCTGGCTTGACACCTTGCCCGCGAACGAGGGCTGAGCCGATGCGCGATCCGGGATATTACGACTATCTGCCCTACGATGGCACGCGCCCGGTGATCACCTGGCCGGGCGGCGCGCGCGTGGCCTTCTGGATTGCACCGAACATCGAATTCTATGAGATCGCCCCCCCGGTCAACCCGCAGCGCCGGGCCTGGCCGCGCCCCGATCCCGACGTGCTGAACTACGCCTATCGCGACTATGGCAACCGAGTCGGCTTTGAGCGGATGTTCGAGGCAATGCAACGCTACGGCATCCGCGGCAGCACCTCGCTCAATGTCGCGATGTGCGACCATTGCCCCGAGATCATTGAACAATGCGCCGCCGCGGGCTGGGAATTCTACAGCCACGGCACCTACAACACCCGCTTCACCCTGGGCATGGATCCCGATCAGGAACGCGCGCTGATCCGCGATTCGATCGAGACGATCCGCGACCGGACGGGACAGAAGCTCGACGGCTGGCTTGCCCCCGCGCTGAGCTATACCGAGAACACGCTCGACCTGGTGGCGGAGATGGGGCTCAGCTATGTCTGCGACCTGTTTCACGACGATCAGCCCACACCGCTGCGGGTGCGCAGCGGCAAGCTTGTCTCGATCCCCTATTCGCTCGAGATGAACGACGTCATCGCCTATAACGTGAACCTTCTGACGCCGCGCCGCTATGGCGAGGTGCTGCGACGGCAGTTCGACCGGCTCTACCGCGAGGGCGAACGGTCGGGCACGGTGATGTGCATTCCGCTGCATCCCTATCTGGTCGGCCGGCCGCACCGCATCGCCGCCTTCGAGGAAGCGCTGGCCCATATCGCCGGCCATGACGGCGTCTGGTTCGCGACCGGCCGCGAGATCGCCGCGCATTTCACCGCCAACCATTACGACGCTTTCGTGCAGGCGTCGCATCCGGTGGGAGAAGCCTCATGACGCTTGATCCCGGCTATCTGCGCTATCCGCGCCGCCGTTACGGAATGGACCACGACCTCTACCGCTGGTCGATGCTGCGGCAGCGGCCGGCAGTCACCTGGCCGGGCGGCGCGAAGGTCGCGCTGCTGATCGTGCCGGTGCTGGAATGGTTCCCCCTCGACATGGCGAACAAGCCCTTCGCGCCGCCCGGCGCCATGAGCACCGCCTATCCCGACCTGCGCCACTACACGCTGCGCGACTATGGCAACCGGGTCGGCATCTTCCGCATCCTTGACGAGTTGGCCCGGCGCGGGCTGAAGGCCACGGCGGCGATCAATGCCGCCGTGGCCCTGCGCTATCCGGCGCTGATCGGCGCCATCGGCCGCGCCGGCTGCGAGGTGATGGCGCATGGCCGCGACATGGCGCATCTGCATTACGGCGGGATGGACCGCGAGGCGGAGCGGGATCTGATCGAGACCACGCTCGACCAGCTCGAGCGGGCCACCGGCCAGCGGCCGCGCGGC
Organism: Paracoccaceae bacterium; assembly: GCA_014879735.1. Taxonomy (GTDB): domain Bacteria; phylum Pseudomonadota; class Alphaproteobacteria; order Rhodobacterales; family Rhodobacteraceae; genus Pseudogemmobacter. Next base: position 28,456 of record JACSRN010000161.1, on the reverse strand, counting down.
TGGATGTCGCCGGCAAAATCGCAGTCCTGGGCCACGCCGGATCTGCTGCAGGCCGCGGGCGTGACCTATTGCTGCGACTGGGACAACGACGACCTTCCCTACCGGATGACCACGGGGACGGGCGATCTGGTGGCGCTTCCCCTGTCGCCCGACAGCGAGGACCAGGCCATCGTCATCCGCGATCACCACAGCGAAGACGCCTTTGCGCAGGAACTCTGCGACCAGTTCGACCTGCTCAATGCCGAGGCGGTGCGGACCGGATCGGCCCGGCTGATGTCGATCACCCTGCATCCCTGGGTGACGGGCCAGCCCTACCGGATCGGCGCGCTGGCGGCGGCGCTGGATCATATCCTGGCTAGCCCCGACGTCTGGAGCGCCAGCGGAACCGAGATCGTGGAGGCCTGGCAGACCCAGGTCCCCCCCGGATAACCACCACCCGCGCGCCGCCCCGGGAAGGGGTGGTCGGCCCGGGCAAGACGACAGCAGGAACTGACCCGACCATGGCAATCACCCGAGAGACGACGAAGCCGGAATTTGAGGTCGACGTGGCAATCGTGGGCGGCGGTGCCTGCGGTCTTTGCGCGGCACTGGCCGCGACCGAGGCCGGCGCAAGCGTGCTGGTGCTGGAACGCGACCGTCGGCCCACCGGCAGCACTGCGCTTTCGACCGGGCTCATTCCCGCCGCGGGCACCCGGCTGCAGCGCGACGAGGGGATAGAGGACGACGCCGAAACCTTTGCGCAAGACATTCTGGGCAAGGCCAAGGGCCGGACCGACGCCGCCATGGCCCGCCGCATCGCAGCGGGATCCGGCCCGACGATCGACTGGCTGCAACAACGCCACGGCCTGGCCTTCCGGCTGGTGAAGGGCTTTCTCTACCCCGGCCACAGCCGGCTGCGGATGCATGGCGTCCCCAACCGGACCGGAACCGAATTGCAGGACGCGCTGCTGGCGGCCGCGGGCCGCGCCGGGATCGACATCCTGACCGAGGCCCGGGTGGCCGATCTGAACGCCGATGCCGACGGGCGCATCACCGCCCTCGGCTTCGAACGTTCGGACGGCCGGCGCGAGCGGGTGGGCACGCGGGCGGTGATCCTGGCCTGCAACGGCTTTGGCGGGGCGCCCGACCTGCTGGCCCGCCACATTCCCGAAATGGTGGGCGCCGAATATTTCGGACATGCCGGCAATACCGGCGATGCGCTGATCTGGGGCGAGGAACTGGGCGCGGCCACCGCCGACCTTGGCGCCTATCAGGGCCATGGCGCGGTTGCCGTGCCCTATGGCCGGCCGATGGTCTGGGCGCTGATCACCGAGGGCGGCTTTCAGGTGAACCGCGCCGGCGAGCGGTTTTCCAACGAGGCGAGCGGCTATTCGGAACAGGCGGTCGAGGTGATCGCGCAGCCCGGGCGCGAGGCCTTCGAGATCTTCGACAGCCTGCGCGAGGCGCCGGCCCTGGACTTTGCCGATTATCGCGAAGTGCTGGGTCTGGGCGGGGTGAAGCAGGCCGGGACGCTGGCGGAACTGGCCGGCCTGCTGGGTCTGCCGCTGGCGGCGCTGGAACGCACGGCGCGCGAGGTGGACGAGATGCGCAGCGGACTCCGGCCCGATCCCTGGGGGCGCGATTTCCGCGGCACCGCGCCGCTTGCCCCGCCCTATCGCGGCGTGCGGGTGACGGGTGCGCTGTTTCATACCCAGGGCGGGCTGGCGGTCGATGCCGATGCCCGGGTGCTGCGCAGCACCGGCGCGGCCTTTCCCAACCTCTTTGCCGGCGGCGGCGCGGCCCGCGGCGTCTCGGGGCCGTCGCGCTGGGGCTATCTGTCTGGAAACGGCCTGCTGACGGCCACCGTCCTGGGCCGGCTTGCCGGCAGCGCGGCGGCGGCGGTGGCGGCCGCGGCAAGGGCCAGGAGCACGGCCGATGTCTGACCCCCGGCCGCAGCGCAGCAAGGATCTGCCCATCTACCGCATTCTGGTGATCGTCCCCTTCCCCATGGCCGAAGAGCAACTGGCGTTGCGCCGTGCCCAGGCGGCAAAGGCCGGCCTGCCTCCGGGGGTGGAACTGGTCTTCCGCCCGGTGCGCGCAGCCCCGGCCAACTATTCCAGCGCCGCCGATTCCGCGCTGGCCGAGATCGGCATCATCGCTGCCGGCGCCCAGGCGGGGGATGACGGGTTCGATGCCGTCTGCATCGACACGATGAGCGATTCCGGCATGGCCGCACTGCGCGCCATGCTGCCGATCCCCGTGGTCGGGCCGGGGCGGGTTTCGATGCTGACGGCCGCAATGCTGGGGCAGCGGTTCACCATCCTGATGATGTGGGACCGCTGGCGGCATCTCTATACCAAGACGCTGGCCGAAACCGGCCTTGGCCACCGCTGCGCCTCGATGCGCGACATCGGCATGACGCCGGACAACCGGCAACTGCTGGCCGGCAAGGAGGACGCGGTGTTCCCGCGCCTGCTTGCCGCGGCACGAGCGGCGGTGGAGGAGGACGGCGCCGAGGTCATCCTTCTTGGCTCGACCACGATGCACCAGGCCCACGACTACCTGGCCGAGCGCCTGCCGGTGCCGGTGATCGACCCCGGCCCGCTGTGCTACCGCACCGCGCTGACGCTGCTGTCGCTTGGCCTTTCCCACGCCCCTGCCGCCTATCCCGCGCCGCTGGCCCCGCTGCCCGGCATGTTTGCGGCCATGGCCGCAGCGGGCAGACCGAAATGAGGAAGAGGAGGATGTGATGCCCCGGATTCTTGTCATCGTTCCGTTCGCGCTGGATGCCGATGGCGTGCGACGGCGGCAGGCCCAGCTTTCGGCGGTGCAACTCGCGCCCGACAGCACCTTTGTCTTCCGTCCGGTGAAGGCCGGCCCCAGTTCGTTCATGAGCCCGCACGACTTTGCCCTGATGGATGTCGCGATCTTCGAGGCCGGCGTGACGGCCGAGGAAGACGGTTTCGATGCGGTCTGCATCGACACGATGAGCGATTCCGGCATGGCAGCGCTGCGGTCGGTGCTCGACATTCCCGTGGTCTCGCCCGGGCGGGCCTCGATGCTGTTCGCGCTGACGCTGGGCTCGAAATTCTCGGTCCTCGCGCAATGGGACCCCGCGCTCTACCGCTACCGCCATGCGGTGCGGGAATACGGGCTTTCAGCGCAATGCGCCTCGGTCCGCTCCTTCGGTATTCCGCCCGATTTCGATGCGCTTCTTGGCGGCAAGAAGGAGACCGCCTTCCCGAAGATGCTGGAGACCTGCATGGCCTGCATCGAGGAAGACGGCGCCGAGGTGATCTGCCTTGGCTCGACCACGATGCACGAAGCAGCCGCCTGGCTGGCCGAACGGCTGCCGGTGCCGCTGATCAACCCCGGGCCGCTGACCTACAAGCTGGTTGAAACCATGCTGGCGCTGGGGCTGACGCATTCGCGCGCCGCCTATCCCCGGCCGGTCAGCCCCGAGTTGGGCCTGCTGCATGCGATGATGGACGGTGCCCGCGCCTATGCCGACGGAAGCAAGGCATGATGGCGGGGTCCGACGACATCCGCCTGCGCCCGCGCCGCGGCGGCGCCCTCCGCCCCGCCGCCGGCAGCCCGCAGTCGCGGCGCCGACGGCGCGGGGCGGCCGACCTGCGCGCGCGGATGCAGGCGCTGGCGATCCGGCTGGCGTTGCCGCTGCTCCTGATCGCGCTCTGGGCGGTCGCGGCGCGTTCGCCCGGGGTTGCGCCGGTCCTGCCGGGGCCGGCGGCGGTGCTGGCGACGCTGTGGCAGATGACGATATCCGGAGAGCTGTTCGTCCATGTCGCGGCCAGCCTGCAGCGCGCCTTTGCCGGTTTCGTGGTCGCCGGCATCATCGGCGTCGCCGCCGGCCTTGCCATGTCGCAGTCGCGGCTGGTGAACGACATCCTCGCCGGCCCGGTCGAACTGCTGCGGCCGATCTCGTCGATCGCCTGGATTCCACTGGCGATCCTGTGGTTCGGCATCGGCTTCAACAGCGTGGTCTTCGTGATCGTCGCCTCCTGCATCTTCATCATCCTGCTCAACACGCTTGCGGCGGCGCAGAACGTCGACCGCGACCTTGTGAATGCCGCGCTGACGCTGGGCGCCACGCCGCGCCAGATTTTCACCAAGGTCACGGTGCCCAGCGCCATGCCCGGCATCATGCTTGGCCTGCGCATCGCGATGACCGGCGCCTGGGGCGGTGTGCTGATCGCCGAGATGATCGCCACGCGCGAGGGGCTTGGCTACATGATCGTGCGGGCCCAGGCCTCCTACCGGCCCGACATCGTGATCGGCGGCATGATCGTGATCGGATTTGTCGGCTATGCGCTGAACTGGCTGTTTCTTGCCCTGCAGCGGAGGATCACCCATGTCTGACCGGCCGAATACCGCCCGCGTCCTGGCCCTGGGCGCCCTGGGCGTCCTTCTGCTGATTGTTGTGCCCTGGACGCTGGCGGTGCTGTCCGGCGTGCGGCCGATCATCCTGCCCTCGGGCTGGCAGCTTCTCGACGCCGCCGACTTCCTGATGCGGACCGATGTGCTGCTGCATTCGACCTGGGTCAGCCTGGTGCGGGTGAACCTGGGCTTTCTGCTGGCTGTCGTGACCGCGGTTCCGCTGGGAATCGTGCTTGGGCGCAGCCCGCTGCTGTTTGCGGCCTTCGAGCCGGTCGTCGAATCCTTCCGCTTCGTGATCCCCTTCGCCTGGATTCCGCTGGCGATCCTGTGGTTCGGCACCAGCGAGTTCGGCAAGCTCTTCATCATCTGGTATGCCGGCTTCTTCGTCCTTCTGCTGCCCACGATTGAGGCAGTGCAGGGCATCGACAAGGATCTGATCGCCGCCGCGCGCACCCTTGGGGCCACGCGCTGGACGATCTTCTGGCGGGTGGCCTTTCCGGCCATCGTGCCGGATCTGCTGCTGGCCATGCGCGTCGCCTTCGCCGTCTGCTGGATCGCGATCCTGGCGGCAGAGCTCGTCGCCTCGCGGGCGGGGCTTGGCTACATGATCACCGACGCGCGCGAACTGCTGCAGACCGAGGTGGTAATCATCGGAATGGTCGTCATCGGCTGTATCGGGGCGATCTACAACGCGCTTTTCATCCGGCTCCAGCGGCTTGTGCAATACTAGGGAGGGCACGATGTCTCACATGATCGAAGCGCGGCAGCTGACGAAGCGCTATGTCAACGAACGCACCGGACGCGAGGTGCTGGCGCTGGATCACGTCGACTTCACCATCGCCGCCGGCGAATTCCTCTGCCTCGTCGGGCCAAGCGGCTGCGGCAAAAGCACCTTCCTGCAGATGGTGGCGGGACTGGAACAGGTGACAGAGGGCACGCTGACCATCAACGGCAAGCCCATCGCCGGACCGGGCGCCGACCGCGGCATGGTCTTTCAGAGCTATGCGCTGTTTCCCTGGCGCAACGTGATCGAGAACATCAGGTTCGGGCTGGAGATCAAGGGCCTGTCCAAGGCAGAGATGAACGAGATCGCCCATGCCGCCGCGCATCAGGTGGGGCTGCATGGCTTCGAGCATGCCTATCCCAAGGAATTGTCGGGCGGCATGAAGCAGCGGGTCGGCATCGCACGCGCGCTGGCCAACGACCCGCCCGTCCTGCTGATGGACGAGCCTTTCGCAGCCCTCGACGCACAGACGCGCGAGATGCTGCAGGAAGAGCTGCTCTCGCTCTGGCAGGGGGCGAACCGGACAGTGCTGTTCGTCACCCATTCGGTTCAGGAGGCCGTCTATCTGGGCAGCCGGATCGCCATCATGACCGCGCGCCCCGGCCGCATCAAGACGGTGATCGACGTCGGGCTGCAGCATCCGCGCGACATCACCGCCGCCGCCTTCGGCGAATTGATGAAGCCGGTCTATGCCGCGCTGAAGGAGGAGGTGCTGAAGGCCGCCGTCTCGGCCCGCGCCCTGGCCTGAGGCGGGGATCGCGACCCTACAGTCGAACAACCATCAACGGGAGGAAAAGATGACCAGTTTCAGAACCGCCGCCGCATTCGCCGCCGGGGTACTCAGCCTTGCGCTTGCCAGCGGTGCACCGGCGCAGGATGCGGACAAGACAATCCGCATCGGCCTGCAGCCAGCGCCGCTTCTGGGGTTCATCATGCAGGACCAGAAGCTGCTGGAAAAGCGTGGCTACACGCCGGAATACACGGTCTTTCCCTTTTCGCCACCCATTCTTGAGGGCATGGCCGCGGGTTCGATCGACATCGCGCTTCTGGGCATCGGCCCGACGCTCAGCGTCGTGCAGCGCGATGCCGGCGTGACCTATATCTATGACGAACTGGCCAATGCCGCCGGCATGATCGTCGGTGTCGACAGCGGCATCGAGGGCCCCGCAGATCTGAAGGGCAAGGCCATCGCCTTTCCCGGCAAGTCGTCGCAGCTTTACGCCATGCTGCGGATGTACCTGGCCGGCACCGGCGTGGACGATAGCGACATCGACCTGATCCGCGCCAATGCCACCGACATGAACACGCTGCTCGATCATGGCGAGGTGGTCGGAATCGTGGCCTGGCCGCCCTATACCAGCGAGCCGGTGCGGCTGGGCACGGCAAAGCAATTGTTCGATGCCAACGGGCTCGGGATCGAAAAGGCCGGATTCTGGCCGAACTCCGGCTGGGGCGTGCGGACGGAATATGCGGCCGAACACCGCGATGCGGTGCTGGCGGTGGTCGAATCCCTGCATGAGGCGATCCGGTTCGAGACCGAGCATCCCGACGAAGCCTATGAGATCTATTCCAAGGCATCGGGCTATCCGGTCGAGGCGGTGCGCTTCATGCTGGAAAACGGCTTCGTCTCGCATTACCCGGCCGCCGACAGCGCGCCTTCGGCCGATGCCATGATCAAGGTCTTCCGCGCCTTCGAGGAAAACGACATCGTCCGCGACCTTGGCAAGGCCGAGGACGACATCCGCGCCGCGGTCGACCCGTCCTTCGTGGAGGAGGTGCTGGCAAAGGGCCAGTGACCCGGGGCCACCCCTGCCCCGCCGGCGCAACCCGCGCCGGCGGCCGTGCCGCGAAAGGCGGGCGATCATGATCATCGATTACAGGGCCTACAGCTTCAGACCCGGAACGGTGGCCGATTTCGTGCGGATGTTCCGCGAGGCCGGCCTGCCGATCCAGAACCGGATTCTCGGCCCCGGCTGCTTTGCCGGGCTCTACACCACCGAAATCGGCAATGTGAACGAGGCGATCCACCTCTGGCGCTACCGCGATGCCGCGGAACGGGCACAGAAACGCGCGCTGCTCTATGAGGATGCGGCCTTCATGGATTATGTGCGCGAGGTGCGGCAGATCCTCGTCGCGCAGGAGGTACGGCTTCTGACGCAGGTCGATCTGCCGCAGGGTGCAACCGGGCCGCTACCCACGGACTAGACTGTGATCGCGCGACGCCGGCTTTCGCCGAAGGCGGGGAAAGCGCGCGATGCTGCAGGAAAGCGCGCCACAAGAAGGCACGTCACAAGAAGGCGCGCCACCGCGGCCCGGCAGAAGGCGGTCGCGCCCGAAGGTCGCACCCGAAAGATCGATGCGGAAAACCGAACCCCGCGCGCGTCAGCCTGTCGCGCCAGTCAGGCGCGGCAGGCCGCCGCCGCGTCAGGCCTGCCAGCACTTCACCGCCGCCAGGCCGTTCATCAGCTCGCGGTTGGGGTTGCTTTCCCAGCCCTGGATCGCATCGCTGCGATAGGCGTCGATGAACTGGTTGAACATCGGCACGATCAGCCCGCCGTCGTCGCGCAGGATCAGCGCGGCCTCGGCATAAAGCGCCTTGCGCTTGCCATCGTCGAGTTCGCCGCGCGCCTGCACGATCAGCTTGTCGAAGCCCTCGTTGGAGAAGCGGGTGTCGTTCCAGGCAGCGCCGGAGAGATAGACGGTTGAAAACATCTGGTTCTGCGTCGGCCGCCCGGCCCAGAAGGACATGTGGAACGGTTGCTTGTTCCAGACATCGGACCAGTAGCCATCGTCCGGTTCACGCCGGATCTCGACGGGAATGCCCGCCGTGGCGGCCGATTGCTGAAACAGCATCGCCGCATCGACGGCACCGGGAAAGGCCGCATCCGCCGCCCGCAGCACCACGGGCGCGTCATGTCCCGACTTGCGGTAATGGAAAGCCGCCTGTTCGGGATCATAGGCGCGTTGCGGCAGGCTGTCGTCAAACAGCGGATAGGCGCGATTCACCGGGATGTCGTTGCCGACCGCGCCATAGCCGCGCAGCACTTTCTGCACCATCTCCTCGCGGTTCACGGCAAGCTTCAGCGCCATGCGCAGGTCGGCATTGTCGAAGGGCGCGGTATCGCAGAACATGTTGAGACAGTAGAAGCCACGGCCCTCGGTGGCGGCGACCTGCACCCCCGGCACGCCGGACAGCAGATCGACGATCTTCGGCTCAAGCCGGTTCACGATCTGCACCTGCCCCGCCTGCAGCGCGGCATTCCGCGCCGTGGCATCGTTGATCACGATGATCTCCACCTGGTCGAAATGACCCTGCGCCGCGTCCCAGTAGCCGGCATGGCGCTCCATGGCCACCCGCACGCCCGGCGCGAATTCGACCAGCCGGTAGGGACCAGAGAAGATGCCGGCCGCGGGATCGGCAAAGCCGCCATCGGGCTGGATGACAAGATGGAAATCCGACATCAGATAGGGGAATTCGGCATTGGGCGCCTTGAGCGTGACCGAAACGCTGTCGCCCTCGGCCGCCAGCCCGGCGACATCGCCCAGAATACCCTTGGCCCCCGATTTCGACTGCGCGCCGGCATGGCGCTCCAGCGTGCGCACCACATCCTGCGGGCCAAGCGGGCTGCCGTCGTGGAAGGTCACGCCCTTGCGGATGGCAAAGCTCCAGACCGTGGCATCGGCATTGGGCGTGACCTTCTCGGCCAGCCGCAGGTCAAGGCTGCCATCCGGCGCAATATCGACCAGCCGTTCACCCATGGTCATCAGGGCGGTGAAGGGGACCTGGCTCGAGGCGAGCGCGGGGTCGAGGGAATCGGTGCTTTGCCCGATGCCAAGCCCCATGGTCAGCTTGCCGCCCCTGACGGGGCCTGCTTGCGCGCGGGCCGGCCGGGCGCGGGCGCCAACCAGTCCTGCCCCCAGCGCCCCGGCCCCCAGAAGCAACCCGCGCCGTGTCAGCGCCAGGCGGGCGTGCGGTTCGGTTGTCAGGGGGGATTTCACCTCGGTCATCGTGACCTCCTTGTTGGGATGTGGGCGGCGGCGAGCGCGGTCAGTAGACCGCCAGAACCTCGCCCCCGGCCGCGGGGGCGGCGGGGAATTCCTGCTGCAGGGTGGCGGCCATGGCGGTGCGCACCGGCACAAGGCCGGCATCGGCCCAGAGATTGCGATGCTCGCCGGGATCGGCGCGGCGATCGAAGAACTCGCCCCAGCCGGGGCGGTTGGGATAGACGGTCAGCCGCCAATCCTCGGTGATGAGGGTCTGGTTGTAGGTCTCGGCATCGACCCGGGGGTGGTATTCGGCATGAAGATGGCTGCGCCCGGCCGCAGCAGGATCGCGCAGCACTGCCGAGAAATCCTGCCCGTCGTCAGGCCCGGCCTCGACCCCCACCATCGCGGCCAGCGTGCGGCGCAGATCGACATGGCTGGTCATCTGCCGCCGCCCGCCCGGCACCACGCCCGGCCCCGCCACCAGCAGCGGCACCTGCAGAAGTTGCCGGTAGGGCGGCGGCCCCTTGCGCAGCAGCCCGTGGTCGCCCAGGAACTCGCCATGGTCCGAGGTGAAGACGACAAGCGTATCCTCCGTCAGCCCCAGATCATTAAGCCGGCCGAGGATGCGCCCGGCCACCGCGTCGATCATCGAGATCATGCCGCAGGTATGGGCCATGGCCATGGACAGCGACCGGGCCGAGATCTGGCGCGTGGGCATCATGAACCCCTGTTCGCGCGGTGGGCCGGGGTCGCGCAGATAGTCGACATAGCTTTTCCCGGCCTCGTCGCCGGCGCGCAGATAACCCGGCATCGCATCCAGTTCGCCCGGCTCTGCCCGCGGCGGCGGCATGTCGGCGGGGTCGTACATGTCGCACCAGGGCCGTGGCGGCGAGAAGGGATGGTGCGGGTCGGGGAAGGAGACGAGCAGGAAGAACGGATCGCCCCCGGTGCCGTCCAGGAACGCGCAGGCCCGCTCGCCGATCCAGGTGTTGTAGTGCAAGGCCTCGGGGATGGCGGACTTCCAGACCTCCTCCAGATCGGGCGGCGGCGGGGCCAGCGCGTTTTCGGGGGCGTAAAGCGCCGCCGCCCCCGGCGCGCGATCCGACAGCCAGCGGGCGTAATGCCCGCCCACCGTGCTTTCGACGGATTCCCCGATCACCAGGTCGACGCTGTCAAAGCCATAGAACGGGCCGCGCCAGCCCTCGGCGGCCGGCGTCGCCCAGAACGCGTTCGATTCGGGCATCTGCAGATCGGCCGCGGCCAGGATCGGCTGGAAATGGAACTTGCCGACGCCATGGGTCCGCCGCCCGGCGGCCTGCAGCAGATGCGACAGCAGCGGCAGGTCGGGCGGCAGGGCGATGCCGTTGCGCGTCAGGCCATGGTGACGCGCGTAAAGCCCGGAAAACAGCGTTCCGCGGCTGGGCGCGCAAATCTGGTGCGGCGTGATATGGTTGCGCATCACCGCGCCGCGTGCGGCCAGCCGGTCCAGATGCGGCGTGCGCACCGCCGGATGGCCAAGACAGCCAAGACTGTCTGCCCTTTGCTGATCCGTCATGATCAGCACCACATTGCGCGGCCTGTCCTGCATCGCTTGATGTCCCGGCGGATGGCCCGGGCCTGCCCCGGGCGTCGACCGCAAGGCTAGCATTCGCCTTCCATTCCCAGAAATCGTATGTTTTCATTTTGCTATTCACAGGATGGATATCAGATGATCACGCTGCAGCAGATCGAGGTCTTTCGCGCCGTGCTGTCGGAAGGGTCGGTCACGGCGGCGGGGCGGCGGCTGAACCTGTCGCAACCAAGTGTCAGCCGCATCCTGTCGGACCTCGAGGCCATCGTCGGCTTTGCCTTGTTTCGGCGCCGCTCGCGCGGGATGGCGCCCACGGCCGAGGCGCTGTTCTTCCAGCGCGAGGTCGAGACGATCTATACCGCGCTGAAATCGCTGGAGGACGCAGCAAGGGAGATCGCCCATGGCCGACGCGGGCAATTGTCGCTGGTGGTGAACCATGCCATCGCGCTCGACCTGGCGCCCCGCGCGCTGGGGCGGATGAACCTCGCCCGGCGCAATGTCTCGGTGACATGCCAGTGCAAATCGTCGGACTGGATCATCGACTTTGCCCGCTCGGGCACGATCCGCACCGGCGTCGCCAACATCGAACGGATGCCAAAGGGCATGCACACCCGGATGACCAGCGCGACGCCGCATCTGTGCCTGCTGCCGGCGGGCGATCCGCTGGCTGTGGCGCGGGGGCCGCTGGATCTTGCCGCGCTGCGGGGCCGCCGGCTGGTGGGGCTGACCGGATCGGTCGCCGATGCGCTGACGCTGCGCGGCATTCCCGGCGCGAACGAGCCGGGGTTCACCTCGGAAATCTCGCTTGGCGCCGTGACCATGGCGGCCATGCTGGGCGCGGTGCCGGTGGTCGATGCCTTTACCGCGCAATTCTGCGCCGCCCATCTGCCGGCGGTGGTGCGCCCGCTGCCCGAACTGCCACCCTATCTGCTGGCGATCTTCGGCCCGGCGGGTGCGCAGCTCTCCGGGCTTGACCGCGAGTTGCAGGGGCTGCTCGAAGACGAGATCCGGCGGACCGAGGCCTGGGTGGAAGGGCTTTGAGGCGGGTGCGCTCCCGCAGAAGTGAGCGACGCTCGCCGTCGACAAGCCGACGCGGCCGCGATAATCTTCCGCCATGTTCGCGCGTCTGGCCGCCTTCCTTGCCATCCTTGCCCTGACCGTGGCCACCGCGGCGGCCTCGGCGCATGCGATGCGCATGACCTTTGCCGGCGGCGATATGCCCGCCATGGCGCATATGCAGTCCGCCATGGCGCATGGGCAGACGCTCCCGGTGCAGATCCTGCCGGCAGATGCTGCGGTGTTGCCCGATGGGCCGTCGCAATTGGCGCATCTGCCGGACATGCCATCGCCGGATACATCGCCGGCGGAGGATTGCTGCGGCAAGACACGGACGGCCGGCCCCCCCGGCGATATCTGCGCCCTGTCCTGTGCCGTCCTTGCCGGCGCGCTTCCGCCCGAAGGCGCAGGTCCCGGCGCCGCGCATGGCGCAGAGGGCCACGCCCTGCCCGGTGTCGCCGTGGTTGGCGGGCGCAATCCCGAACTGGCCGACCGGCCCCCCAGAGCCGTGCTCCTCTGATGTTGTCCGGGGCCGGCAAAGCCGTGCCCCTTCCTTCCGACATGCCGGGACCCACGGTCCCGAGGAGCACATATGACCCTCCTTTCCCGACGCGGCTTTCTTGCCGCAGGCGCCGCCACGCTGGCCACCCCCCTTCTGCCGCGGCAGGGCCGCGCGCAATCTGCCGCCACCGCGCTGTCCGCCACCTCGCGCACGCTCGACATCGGCGGCCGGGCCGCCACGGTCTTCGGCCTTGGCCGGCCCGGCGGCCAGGGGCTGATCCTCGACCCCGGCCAGCCGTTCCGCGTCGATCTGACCAACGATCTGGACGAGCCGACGATCATCCACTGGCACGGCCAGATCCCGCCCAACGGCCAGGACGGCGTGCCCGACATGCCGATGCCGCTGCTGGCCCCCGGCGAGACGCGCAGCTACGATTTCGTCCCGCTGCCGGGCACGCACTGGATGCATTCCCATGTGCCGTTGCAGGAGATGCGCCTGCTTGCCGCGCCGCTGATCGTGCGCCGGCCCGAGGATCTGGCGGAGGACCGCCAGGAGGTGGTGATGTTCCTGCACGATTTTGCCTTCGCCACGCCCGAGGAGGTGATGGCAACGATCACCGGCGGCCATGCCCCGTCATCCGGTGGCGGCGGCATGGACCATGGGTCGGGGCATGGCATGGGATCGGCGACACCGTCGGGCACCATGGACATGGGCGGCATGGGCATGGGTGGCATGGACATGGGTGGCATGGGTGGCATGGACATGGGTGGCATGGCCATGGATCTGAACGATTACGACTGGGACGCCTATCTTGCCAATGACCGCACGCTGCACGATCCCGAGGTGGTGACGGTCGAGCGCGGCGGGCGCCTTCGACTGCGGGTGATCAATGCCGCCGCGGCCACCGTCTTCTGGATCGATACCGGCACCGCCCCGGCGCGGCTGGTCGCCGTCGATGGCCATGCGGTCGAGCCGCTGACCGGCAACCGCTTCGGGCTGGCCATGGCGCAGCGCCTCGACCTCGAGATCGACCTGCCGGCAGAGACTGGCGCCTGGCCGATCCTTGCCCTGCGCGAAGGCGCGCGCGAAAGGACCGGGCTGGTCCTGGCCACCGCCGGCGCCCGCCTGGGCAAGATCGATCCGCTGGCCGGAACCGAAGCGCCGCCATTCGACACCGATCTGGCGCAGGAGGGGCGGCTCGTGACGCGCGAGGCCCTGCCCGACCGCGCCGTCGACCGCAGCCACATGATGATGCTCGGCGGCAGCATGCAGCCCTATGTCTGGACCATCGATGGCGCGACCTGGGGCAACCACCGCCCGGTCGCGGCACGGTCCGGCGAGCGGGTGGAGCTGACCTTCCACAACATGTCGATGATGGGGCACCCGATGCACCTGCACGGCCATGCCTTCCAGGTGGTGGCGGTCAACGGAACCCGCATCGCCGGTGCCCGGCGCGATACGGTCTATGTCCCGCCGATGACCATGGTAACGGTGGCCATCGACGCCGGCGAGGCCGCGCGCTGGATGCTGCATTGCCACCACATGCCGCACCTCGCCACCGGAATGATGACCGAATTCGCGGTCGGCTGATCCCGCGGGGCGCCAGCACCGGTGCCCCTTCGCCTGCTTCCTGCAACAAGGACAAGCCATATGGAGCATTCCCACCACGGCCCGCACGCGATTCCGAAGGATGCGCCGACCGCCACCGATCCGGTCTGCGGCATGGCCGTCGCGGTCGGCCCCGACACCCGCCATGCGGATTATCAGGGGCAGACGCATTATTTCTGCTCGGACAAGTGCCAGACCGCCTTTGCGGCCGATCCGTGGTTCTACGCCAGCGGCCGCGCCGCCGGGCACAAGCCGGCGGCGCCTGCGGGCACGCAATGGACCTGCCCGATGCATCCCCAGATCCTGCGCGACGAACCGGGCGCCTGCCCGATCTGCGGCATGGCGCTGGAGCCGCTGCTGCCTTCGGACGAGCCCAGTCCCGAACTGGCCGATTTCACCCGCCGGATGTGGATCAGCGCCGCGGCCTCGGTGCCGCTGATCGTGCTGACCATGGGCGGGATGGTCGGCCTGCCGCTGCGCGACTGGATCGGCCCGGGCCTGACGGGCTGGATCGAGCTGGTGCTGGCCACACCCGTCGTCCTCTGGGCGGCCGCGCCGTTCTTCCGCCGCGGGTGGGAGTCGATCGTCAACCGCTCGCCCAACATGTGGACACTGATCGCGCTAGGGGTCGGGTCGGCCTATCTTTATTCGGTGGCGGCCACGCTGCTGCCCGGCCTCTTTCCGGCGCAATACCGCGGCGAGCACGGTGTCGGCACCTATTTCGAGGCGGCGGCGGTGATCGTCACCCTGGTCTTCGTGGGTCAGGTGCTGGAACTGCGCGCCCGCGAACGCACCGGCGACGCAATCCGCGCACTGATGGATCTGACGCCCAAGACCGCGCGCCGGGTGCTGGCGGACGGCACCGAATACGACGCGCCGCTGGAAAACATCATGGCCGGCGACCGGCTGCGCATCCGCCCCGGCGACAGCGTTCCGGTCGATGGCGAGGTGATCGAGGGCCAGTCGGCCGTGGACGAAAGCATGATCACCGGCGAATCGGTGCCGGTGGCCAAGCATCCCGGCGATCCGGTCACGGGCGGCACGATGAACGGCACCGGCGCGCTGGTGATCGAGGCGCGGCGGGTGGGGGCCGAGACGGTGCTGTCGCAGATCGTTGCCATGGTCACGAACGCCCGGCGGTCGCGCGCGCCGATCCAGGGGCTGGCCGACCGGGTTTCCGCCATCTTCGTGCCGACCGTCGTGGGCATCGCGGCCCTGGCCTTCCTCGCCTGGCTGATCTGGGGGCCGTCGCCCGCGCTCGCCTTCGCCGTTGCCGCGGCGGTGTCGGTGCTGATCATCGCCTGCCCCTGCGCCCTGGGGCTGGCAACGCCGATCTCAATCACCACTGCGGCCGGGCGCGGCGCGCAGGCCGGCGTGCTGATCAAGGATGCCGCGGCGCTGGAGCGGATGGCCGCCGTGACGGTGCTGATCGTCGACAAGACCGGCACGCTGACCGAGGGCCGCCCGAAGCTGACCGATGTCGAGGTTGCCGAGGCCGGCGACGAGGCCGGGCTTCTGGCGGTCGCCGCGGCGCTGGAACGCGGCTCGGCGCATCCGCTGGCCGAGGCAATCGTCAATGGCGCCGAGGCGCGCGGCGCGGCGCGCCTGCCGGTCGCGGATTTCGCCTCTGTGACCGGCAAGGGCGTCCGCGGCCGCGTCGACGGCCAGGAGGCGGCACTCGGCAATGCCGCGCTGATGGCCGATCTCGGGCTGGACGCCGGCGGGCTTGCCGGGCGGGCCGATGTGCTGCGCGCCGAAGGCCGGACGGTGATGTTCGTCGCCACCGGCGGCCGCATCGCCGGGCTGGTCGCCGTCGAGGATCCGGTCCGGGCCACCAGCGCCGAGGCGATCCGCCAGCTGCATGACCTGGGCCTGCGGGTGGTGATGGCGACGGGCGACAACCCGCGCACCGCCGCGGCGGTGGCCAGCCGCCTTAGCATCGACGAGGTCCGCGCCGGCCTGCTGCCGCAGGACAAGAAGGCGCTGATCGACGGGTTGCGCGCCGAAGGTGCCGTGGTGGCGATGGCCGGCGACGGGGTGAACGACGCCCCGGCGCTGGTGGCCGCCGATGTCGGCATTGCCATGGGCACCGGCGCCGATGTCGCCGTGGAGAGCGCCGGGCTGACGCTGCTGGGCGGCGATCTGATGGGCGTGGTCCGCGCCCGCCGGCTGGCCGAGGCAACGCTGGGCAACATCCGCCAGAACCTGTTCTTCGCCTTCGCCTACAACATCGCCGGCGTGCCGGTGGCAGCGGGCGTTCTCTATCCGCTGACCGGCACGCTTCTGTCGCCAATGATCGCGGCCGCCGCGATGAGCCTGTCCTCGGTCTCGGTCATCGGCAATGCGCTGCGGCTGCGGCGCGTGAAACTGTGACGGCAATGCCCGTCCCCACTGGAAAGGAACATTCCGACATGACCTGCCCTCCCCTGACCCGCCGCCACCTTCTGCGGGGAACGGCCGCGCTTCTGGTGCTGCCCGCCCTGCCCGCGTTGGCAGAGACCGCGCCGCCGCCGATCCATGTGCTGAAGGATCCGGCCTGCGGCTGCTGCAGCGCCTGGATCGCCGTTCTCGACGCCGACGGATTTTCCGTCACCGTCGAGGATCGCGCAGCCGAACAACTGGCGCGCGACAAGCGCGACCGCGGCATCCCCGAGGCCATGGTCTCGTGTCACACCGCACAGATCGACGGATATGTGATCGAGGGCCACGTCCCGCCGGCCGATATCCGCCGCCTGTTGGCCGGGCGGCCCGCGGCCCTGGGTCTTGCCGTGCCCGGCATGCCCTTCGGCTCCCCCGGCATGGGCCCCGAGACCGAACGCGAGGCCTATGACGTCTTCCTGATCCACCGCGATGGCACGACGGCGGTCTTTGCCAGCTACCCGGCCGCCTGACCGCCCGGAACGCGCCGGCGCGGGAAGGGCATTCCCGCGCTATGCGCCGTCGCGGCGCCATCGACGGGGATGACGGTGCCCGAGATATAGCTCGATCCCGGCGAGACCAGGAAGGCGATCAGCTCGGCCACCTCGGCCGGGCGGGCCATGCGCTGCTGCGGCAGTTGCAACTGCTGTGCGCCGGCATGCTGTTCGATCATGCCCGCCATCATCCCGGTGTCGACCGGGCCGGGGCAGACGCAATTCACCCGGATACCGTCGCGGCTGTAATCCACCGCCCAGGACCGCGTCAGCGCCACCAGCGCCCCTTTCGAGGCGGTATAGGCATCGGCCCAGGGCATGGCCCGCAGCGCAGCGACGCTGCCCAGGGTGACGATGGCGCCCTCGGGGCGGATCGAGGGGCGAAAGGCGCGCACCGTCAGCATGGTGCCCGTCAGGTTCACGTCCAGCGTCTTTTGCCAGGCTGCAAGCTCCAGCCGCTCGGGGCTGTTGTCGCGCGGGCGCAGGTTGATGCCGGCCGAACAGATCAGCGCATCGATCGGGCCGATTTCGCCGGCAAGCGCAGCCAGCGCCGCGCCATCGGTCACGTCGCAGCGGTGCGACAGGACCGCCGCCTCGGGGCTGTCCCTGAGATCGAGCGCATGAACCGTCCAGCCCCGGGCGGCAAGGAGCGCGGCAGCCGCCCCGCCGATCCCCTGTGCACCCCCGGTGATCACCGCAACCGGCGCGGCGGCGGAACCCGCGGTCATTGCCCGTCCCCGGCCAGCCGGAAGACCGGCAACACGGTGTCGCTGCCCTCGACCGTGGCGAAATCGACCGTCACGCGGTCGCCGATCCGGGCGCCGAGCGCGCCGTCGCCGACGATGTTGCTCATCATCTGTACGCCCTCGTCGAGGCGGATCACCGCAAGCACATAGGGCAGCATCGCCTCGAACCCTGATGGTGGGCCGGCCATCTGGGTGGTCAGCGTATAGATCTCGCCGGTGCCCTTCGCCGGCACGAATTCCAGCGCCTCGCCCAGGCAGACCGGGCAGAAGCGGCGGGGATACATGATCTTCTCGTCGCAGGAGGTGCAGCGCTGGATCACCAGGCGGCGGTCGCGGGCGGCCTGCCAGAACGGGGCGGACCAGGCGCTTGGCTGCGGCAGGGGGCGGGTCTGGGCGGTCATGCGGCTTCCCTCGACAGAATGGTGACATGCGAATCCATCCAGGTTCCGCCCGAGGCGGTCTCGACGGCATTGACCAGCCCCGCGACCTGGCGCGCGCCGGCCTTGCCCATCAGCTGGCGGAAGGCTTCGACCAGGACGGCGATGCCGCCGCCCACGCCGGTATGACCCTGCGACAGCATCCCGCCGTTGGTGGTCATCGGCAGGCTGCCGCCCGGCGCGGTCTCGCCCGCGGCGACGAAGGCGCCGGCCGGCGTGCCGCGGCACAGGCCCAGGCCGTCAAGCGACATCAGCGGCCAGACCGGATAGGCATCGTAGATCTGGGCAAGCTGGATGGCGTCCGGCCCGATCCCGGCCTCGGCATAGGCTGCGCGCGCCGCCTCGGGAAAGCCGAGGCGGGCAAGATCGCGCTCCTGGCTCAGGGTGTAATGGGTGACAAGCGAGCCATGGCCGCGCAGGAAGACCGGGCTTTCGCTGATCGCCCGGGCATCGCCCGCCGCCGCGACGACAAAGGCCGCCGCGCCATCGGCCAGCATGTTGCATTCCTTGGCGCGCAGCGGCGTGGCAACCATCTTCGAGGCCATCACCTCCTCGACCGTCAGCGGCGTGCGGAACATCGCATGCGGGTTCAGCATCGCCCATTTGCGCAGCGCGACGCAGACCGCGGCCAGTTCCTCCTCGGTCGTGCCGGTCTCATGCATGTAGCGTTGCGTCGCCAGCGCACCCACCGCATTCATGTTGTGGCCGTAGGGCGCCTCCCATTCCTCGGACACGCCGGTGGTGGCGAACAGGTCGATCCCCGCCTGTTTGGGCAAGGACCCCACCGCATCGGAATGCACGCAAAGGACGCGCCGCGCCATGCCGGCAGCGATCAGCCCCTCGGCCACGGCCAGGATCGAGGAACTTGTCGCCCCCCCCGCCATCACCTGGCAGTTCATCTTCAGGCTGCGGTTCATCCCCAGTTCCTCGCACAGCCGCGAGAACACCAGATCGACGTTGAAATGCCGCGAGGCCAGCGCCCCGGTGGGCAGGATCACGTCGATGTCGCGCGGCCCGAGGCCGGCATCGAGGATTGCCGCCCGGCAGGCGGTCAGCGCGGCATCGAGTTCGGAGCGGTCGGGATATTTCCCGGTCGGCACCTCGCCGATGCCGACAACGGCAGCGGTGGTCTTCTTCATCTTTGTCTCTTTCTCCCGGTCGCTTCGGGCTCAGTGGACGGCGGCGTACATGATGGTTTTCTCATCCGCGGCATCAGCGGGAAATTCCTCGACGATACGGCCCTTGCGGCAGACAAGGATGCGGTCCGAAATGGCAAGGATCTCGGGCAGATAGGACGAGATCACCACCACGGTCGTCCCTGCGGCGGACAGGTCGCGGATCATGCGGTGAATCTCGGCGATGGCGCCGACGTCCACCCCGCGCGTGGGTTCGTCCAGAAAGACCACCCTGGGGCGCTGCACCAGCGATTTCGCGATCACCACCTTCTGCTGGTTGCCGCCGGAAAGCTCGATCACCCGGGCGTCGCCGGATGTCGAGGCGACGTCCAGCTTCTGGGTCCATTCCCGCGCGATCCTTGCCAGATCCGACCGGCGCACGATGCGGCTGCGGCCGAAGCCGGCGGCCAGATAGCCGATGCCGATATTCTCGCTGACCGGCATGTCGTCGAAGAAGCCCTCGGCCTTGCGGTCCTCGGTGACATAGACGATGCCGTCGCGCACCGCGGCACGGGGCACGCGGTAGCGCACGGGCCTGTCGTCAAGCAGCACCTCGCCGCCGTGGAACGTGTTGCGCTTGAACACGCCGGTGACGATCTTGGCCATCTCGGTCCGCCCCGAGCCGATCAGGCCGAAGATCCCCGTCACCTGCCCCTCATAAAGGCTGAACGAGGTGTTGCGGACGATGTTGCCCATGGAAAGGTTCTGCACGCTCAGCACGCGGCGCCCGGGCGGGCGCGGATTGCGCAGACCCTGCGTCGCTTCGACCAGCGGCGCTTCGCGCCCGACCATGGCCGAAACGATGCGGGCGCGGTCAAAGGTTGCGGTGGGGCCGGTGGCCACCAGCCGGCCGTCGCGCAGCACGGTGATGCGGTCGGACAGATCCAGCGCCTCTTCCAGCGCGTGGCTGATGAAGACGATCGAGACGCGGTTCGCCTTCAGCCGGCGGACCAGACCGAAGAAATGGTGCTTTTCCTCGGGGGTCAGCGAGGCGGTCGGCTCGTCGAAGATGATGACGCGGGCATTCTTGCGCACGGCACGGGCGATCTCGACCATCTGGCGCTGTGCGACGCCCAGGGTCGAGACCTGCGCCCAGGGGTCGACATTGAAGTTCAGCGATTGCAGGAACTGCTGCGCGGCAATGTAGAGCGGCCGCAGCCGGTTGAACGCCCGCTCCTCGCCCAGAAACAGGTTCTGCGCCACCGTCATTGTCGGCACCAGCGAGTTTTCCTGGTAGACCATGGCGATCCCCGCCGCCATCGCCTCGGCCGGATTGCCAAAATGCACCGGGCTGCCGTCCAGCAGGATCGTGCCGGAACTGGGTTGCACCACGCCCGACAGCATCTTGGTCAGCGTCGATTTTCCGGCGCCGTTCTCGCCCAGCAGCGCGTGGATCTCGCCCGCGTCGAGGTCGAAATCCACACCATCGACAGCGGCCACGCTGCCATAGACCTTGCGCATCGCCTGCATGCGGATCATGGCGCATTCCTTTCGCCGGGCGTGAGAAGCAGGATGCGCGCGGCGCCGACCGAGGCGACGGCAAGTCCCTCGTCGGTCACGGCGCAGCTGACCGTGCCATGCGCCTGCCCGTCGGCACGGCTGTGAAAGCTGCGCTCGGGCACGAAGGCGCCGTCGATCAGGACCACCAGCCCGGAGGAGCGGCTGGGCGCCCAGGGCTTCATCTGGCCCAGCTGTTTCAGCGCCCCGCCCTGCAGCGGTTCAAGAAACGAGCGCGGCGGGTGCAGCGACGGCGCGATCCAGTAATCCTGCGGGACGCTGCGGATCATGTCGGCGCAGAAGGCGGGTTCGCGCAGGATGAACTCGATCAGCTGGTTGCGCGGCGCCTTGAGGCAGAGCGCATAGCCCCCCCTGCGCAGCGCAAGGCCGGCCGGATAGCCCGGCAGGTTCGTCATCCGCACCTCGCGCCGGCCGCCGGGGCCGATCTGCAGCAGCCGCGCGGCCGAGCTTTCGCCGATCAGCACCGAGCCGTCGGCCAGCGGCAGCGGCGGGCCGGGCCAGGCCAGCCCCGAAGCGATCTGCCGGGCCTCGCCCGAGGGCGAGACGCGCCACAGGCTGCCGGTCGCCCCGCCTTCGAGCAGATCCTTCTGCCAGGCATCGGCGGGATTGCGCGCCGAGCCGAAGGCGACAAGGCAGCCGCCTTCGGCATCGAAGGCCAGGCCGGTGATCGCACGGCGGGCCTCGCCGCCGGGCAAGCCGGTGGCAGGCATCGGCAGGTCGAGGCCGCCGTCCGCCCGGGCGATGGCCAGCCGGCCATCGGCGGCGCGGGCCAGGGCCGTCACCGGTGCGGGATAACGCATCACCGTCTCGGTGCGACCGGCCTCCAGCCGGCAGACCGCGCTGCCACTGGAAAACCACAGGCCCCCGGCACCGGCCTGCAGATGGTCTGGCGCCTCGGCCTCGGCCAGCACCGGCGCCATGTCCAGCGCGGTGTTGGGGCGCATCACCCCGTCCATCGGCGGCAGGGTCACGGAATGGCGCCCCCGCCCGAAGAAACGGTCGCGCAGATCTGTCAGGACGCCGGTCATGCCGCTTCTCCGCGATAGGAGGCTGCCGCCGTCCAGTCCGGATCGGCACCCGGAATGCGGTAGCGGCCGATCCGGTTGTTCGACACGCCGCCGAGATAAAGCCAGCCGCGATGTTCGCGCATCGAGGTGATCATCGGATGGTTCCGCCCGGTGCGGTCCCACAGGCAGTCGGTCACGCGGCCGGTCTCGTCGATCCTGATCACGCAGCCGTAGTTCATGTTGGGAAACAGCCATTCGTCGGGTGCCACCCGTTCGACCATGCGCTTGCGCAGGGCGGGGTTGGTCAGCATCAGGTCGAAGGCCGGGGTGCGCATGCCGACCAGCGCCACCCAGTAGCCGCCATCGGATGCCCGGTTGATGTTGTCGGGATATCCCGGCAGATCGGCCACCACCACCTCGACCTGGCCCGCCCGCGGGCCGTCGAACCAGTAGCGGCTGATCGAGCAGCCCCAGGTTTCCGCGAACAGAAAGGATTGGCCGTCGCGGCACATGGCGATGCCGTTGGGGAACCGCAGATGCGGCAGGATGGTACGTGTCCGCCCTGTTGCGGGGTCGTGGCAGATGATCCGGCCGTTGCCGCGCGCCTCAAGCGCATCGACCATCCAGTCCGACATGTCGAAGCGGATCGTCGCCTCGCTGAAGAAGATGCGGCCATCGGGCGCCACGTCCAGATCGTCGGCCAGCCGCATCCGGCTGTCGTCGATGACGCTGAGCCAGCTGCGGTTGGTCTGGTCGGTCAGCCGCAGGATCTCGCGCTCGGGCGTGATGCGGTAGACCCCCATCCCGGCGACGCAGGCCAGCAGGTTGCCCTGCCGGTCGAAGGTCAGGCCCAGCGGATGGCCGCCGATATGGACAAAGACCTCATGCGTGGTGAAATCGGGGGCATGGAAGCGGATGATGTCGCCGTGGCGGGTGCCGGCATAGAGGTTGCCCGCCTCGTCCAGGATCGGGTCCTCGGGGCCGTCGATTTCGCCCAGCCCGATCAACTGCACATCGGCCAGCTTATCGTTCAGCGCATAGGGAGAACCGCTGCCCTCGGCGGTGGGGGGACAGGCGGGAAGCTGCATCCAGGCCGGCGAGACATAGACGCTGGACAGGAGCTTGCCACGGTTCTTGACCCATTTGACATCGATCACCACCGCCAGCAGCAGGATCACCCCGAGCGCAAGCGAGTTGCCGCCGGCCGGCAGACCCAGGCGGACGACGCTGTTTGTCACCACCAGCACGATGATTGCGCCGAGGACCGCCTTGGTCACAGAGCCGCGGCCACCGCCCAGGCTGTTGCCGCCGACCACCGCTGCCGTTACCGCGACGATTTCAAGCCCGACGCCGGTGTCCGAGCCTGCCGCATTCAGCCGCGCGGCATAAAGCACGCCGGCCGCAGCGGCCAGCATGCCCGACATCACATAGGTCAGCGCGATGGTGCGCCGCACCGGCAGACCGGCGTTATAGGCCGACCGGCGCGAGCCGCCGACCGCCAGGATGCGCCAGCCCAGGCGCAGCCGCGTCAGCATGATATGGCCCACAACCGCGCAGACGATGGCGAACAGGATCGAGGGCGGGATGCCGAAGACGGTGTCGAAGCTCAGGAAATCCCAGAAGGTGCTGGTCGTGACCGGCGTGGCGATCCGCACCGCAAAGGACAGCAGCAGCAGGTCGACCACCGATTTCACGATGATCATGGTGACAAGCGTGGTCAGGAAGGCGCGCAGCTTCAGATAGCCGATCAGCACGCCGTTCACCGCGCCGACCAGCCCGCCGGCCAGGATCGCCGCCGCGATGGCAACGCCGATCGGCAGGCCCAGCATGTTGAACAGGGCCAGCACGATGAAGTTCGACAGCGCAAAGACCGATCCGACGCTGAGGTCGATCCCCCCGGCCAGCAACACGAAGACCATGCCGAGCGTGACAAGCAGCGTCTCGGCATATTGCGGCGCCATGCCGGTCAGGCTGCGCAGCGAGACGAGATCGCCGTCCCACAGCCCCAGCCCGGCCAGGACAAGAACAAGGATCGCCACCGGAATGGCATTGTCGATCCAGGTCTTCGACAGGATCTCGCCCAGGATGTGATCGGGGAAATAGCGGTAGCGCAGTCGGGACAGCGTCGAACGCAGCGACATGGGTCTGGCCTTGGCAACAGGAGGAGTGGCAGAGCCGCCGCGGCGCAAAGCGCGCACGCGGCGACCGTTTCGGGTCTCAGGGACCGTAGGCCTGCAGCGTGTCGAGCGACCAGCAGGAGCCGGAATGCATCGTCGCCTTGTCGATCGAGCGCAGCGGCGTGTAAAGCGCCACGGGATGGGCGCCCGGCTCTTCCGGCGGGTTCTGCAACACCGAGCGGACCACCATCATCAGATCGCGGGCCTGCGCGGCGGCATCATAGCTGATGTAGGTCGCGAAATTGCCGTTCTCGATGTTGGCGCAGGCCGAATCCCGGTTGCCGCCACCCGAGGAGACCAGCTTCACCGTATCCTGCTTTCCCGCCTCGCGGATCGCCGCGGCGATGCCCACGTCCATATTGTCCCACATGCCGACATAGCCGCACAGATCCGGGTTGGCCTGCAGCACGGTGGTGGCAATGGCATGGGCCTTGCTGGCGTCCCAGTCGGCGGCCTGGTTCGACACGATCTCGATGTCGCCACCGCTTTCGGCCACTGTCGCCTCGATGGCCTGGATGCCGTATTGCGAGGTCGGGTTGGTCAGAACGCCCTGCATGACGGCAATCTTGCCCGAGCCGCCCTTGCTCTTGCCGCACATCTCGATCACCGATTTCGTCTGCGCGACGGCCATGTCGTACCAGTCCGGGCCGATGAAGTAATCGGCATTGGTGCTGGCTTTCAGGCTGACCACCACGACCGCGATCCCGGCGCGTTCCGCCTGCTGGATCAGCCGGGCATAGGCCTGAATTTCCGGCGGATGCACCACGATCACATCGGGCTGTTCCTGGATCAGCTGCGCGAAGGCCTGGGCACCGGCGTCGACGCTCCAGTTCGGATCGCGGATCGTCAGTTCATAGCCCCAGGTCTCGGCATCCTTCTTCAGCCCCGTCACCCAGGCCTCCGTCAGGTCGAACCCCATGGCGATGGGCAGATAGGCGACCGTCTTGCCCTTCAGCGCCGCGGCGGATTCGAACACCAGCCCGTCGTCGGGCTTTTCGGCCAGCGCGGGGGCTGCCGTCAGGAACCCCGCCAGCACCGTCGTCAAAAGTTTCCTCATTCCACTCCTCCCGGGTTGCGGCCGATCGCGGCCTGCGGATTCAGCCGCCGGATGTCAGATGTCACCCTGCTGGCTTGTCTGTTCGTCACGCGGGTTCAGGATCGAATCCGCGACGATCGCGAGCATCAGGATGACGCTCTTGATGATGTTCTGAACGGTGTAGGGGGTGTTCAGGATGGTCATCCCGTTCAGCAGGACCCCGATCAGCGCCGTACCGATGATCACGTTGCGCACGCCACCCTTGCCGCCGCTGAGGCCGATGCCGCCGATCACCGCGACAAGGATCACGTCGTAGACCATGGTCGAGCGGGCGATGCGCGTCTCGACCGAGCCGATGGTCGAGGCGAGGATCATGCCGGCGCCGAAACCGATCACCGAGCAGATCGCATATTGCAGCAGCGTCAGCGGCCGGTTGGCGATGCCGGTGATCCGCGCCGCGGCGGGATTCTCGCCCATCGCGTAAAGGAAGCGGCCGGCGATGTCGTAGCGCAGGAACAGGTGCAGCAGCAGGCAGACCAGCGCGAAAAGCAGCACCGGATTGGGGATGCCGAACAGCGCACCGCCGCCGATGGCATGAAACCAGCCGGGCACCTCGGCCTTCAGATAGACGAGGTTGTCGTCCAGCAATGCCGTGCGGACCACGCCGTAGTTCAGCGTCGCCACCGCCAGGGTGGCAAAGATCGCCGGCACCTCCAGAAAGGCGATGAGCGCGCCATTGACCAGCCCCACGGCGATGGACAACAGCAGCCCGGCCAGCAGGGCCAGGCCAAGCGGCAGCCCGCTGTTGGCCAGCTGCAGCACCCAGGCCGAGGACATGGCCATGACGGTGACGATCGAAAGGTCGATGCCGCGGCCGATGATCGACAGCGCCATCCCCAGCCCGAGAATGCCAAGGATCGAGACGTTCTGCAGCAGTGACAGCAGATTGTCGGTGGTGCGAAAGACCGGCTGGGTCAGGAAGAAGGCCATGAACAGCAGCGCCGCGATGGCGGCGACGATCATCTCTTGCGAAAGCGGCGACCGGGTCCGTGTGGCCATCATCCGATCTCCTCTTCGCGAGTTCCGGCAAGGGCGCGGCGTTCCAGCAGGTCGCGGCGGATCTTGCCCGTGGTGTTGCGTTCGATGTCCTGGTCTTCGATGAAATGGATTTCCTTGGGCAGCTTGAACCGCGCAAGCCGCGCCTCCAGCGCCGCGCGCACCTGCCCGGTCGACGGGCGCCGGTCGGGCGCGGCCACGATGAAGGCCACTGGAACCTCGCCCCATTTCGGATCGGGCCGCCGCACCACGACGGCATCGGAAACCCCGTCGAGATTGCGCAGGATCAGTTCGATCTCCGCGGGATAGATGTTCTCGCCGCCCGACTTGATCAGATATTTGCTGCGGTCGGCAAAATGCAGCAGCCCCTCGGCATCGCGGCGGAAATCGTCGCCCATGCGATACCAGCCGCCGGCGAAGGCCTCGGCCGTGGCCTGCGGATCGGCCCAGTAGCCGGAAAACAGCCCCGGCGAGCGCAGCCAGATCTCACCCGTCTGGCCCTCTGGCACATCGCGTCCGGCGGGATCGACAAGGCGGATTTCGCAGGCCGTGCTCTGCAGCTTGCCCAGCGACAGCGGCGCCTCGCCCGGCGCGATCCAGTTGCCGCTGGCCGGCGCGATGCCGGTCTCGGTCGAGCCGAAGGAGTTCAGGAACGGCGCCGCAAGCAGGCGCGAGATCCGCGCGATCTGCTCGGCCGGCACCAGATTGGCCATGCAGCCGGCGGCCGCCACCCGGACCGGCAGGGCGTTGCGCTGTTCCAGTTCCTCGGCCAGCCGTTCGATCATCCCGGGCATCAGGATCATCCAGCCGACGGAATGCTGCATCAGCGCCTCGACGATGCCGGGCGGGTCGAAGCCCGGCAGCAGCGTGACGGTCGCGCCCTGCATCAGCGAGGCCAGCGTCGGATCCGCCGCCGCCATATGCGACAGCGGCGACCAGGCGATGAAGCCGTCGCTGCGCCGCACGCCCCAGTCGGCCCGCATCATCAGGCCGCGCGCGATCACCGCGCGATGGCTGATCACCGGCGCCTTGGGCCGGCCCGTGGTACCGCTGGTGAAAAGGATCAGCAGCCCGTCCTCGCTTTCGACCGGCACCTCGGCTGTGCCGCCAGAACCGTTGTCGGCGCCGTAGTCGGTGGCGGTGGCAGTGGCGGTGGCAAGAAAGTTGCGGAACTCGGCACCGAAGGTCACGCGGCGCAGCGCCACCGGCACCGGATCGACCAGAGAGCGGAACCGATCGGACAGGAACAGCAGGCGCGGCGCGGTCAGCCGCAGGCAATAGGCGATCTCTTCTGCGGTCTGCCGCCAGTTCAGGCAGGCGGCAATCGCGCCGGTACGCGCGGCAGCCAGCATGATCAGGACGAATTCGATCGAGTTTTCCGACAGGATGGCGATGCGGTCTCCGCGCACCACACCGGCGACGCGCAATGCGCCGGCCAGCCGGTCGACCTCGGCATCAAGGTCGCGGTAGGTCAGGCTGCGCGCGCCGTCGCGCAGGGCGATGCCAAGCGGATTGCCCAGCGCCGCATCGCGGAACATGCCGCCGACCGTCCCGCCCAGGGCCGGCGGAACCGGCGCAAGACCGGCCGCCGCACTCATCTGCAGCCCCTGCAGATCAGGCATCGGCCGCAGCCAAGACTATGCGGGTGCCCCGGACCAAGGCCCGGAGCAGAAAGGAGAATCATCACAGGCTCCTTCGGGACCTTGGTGGATGTTTCCTGCATGTTTCCTTATGAGGCCACACCTGTCAACAACTACGTTTCAAGTTGCACAAGAAAAGTTTCCCTATAGGATACACGCATGAAACCTTCTGATGGCGAGTATACGTTGTTGCCGCAAGAGACCCCGCCCCTGCCGTCCGGCCCCGCCATCGCAAGCGACCTGGGCGCCCGGCTGCGCCGGACCCGCACTGCGGCGAAATTCACGCTCGACTGGGCCGCGGCGCAGGTGGGGCTGACGAAAGGATACCTCTCCAAGATCGAGCGCGGTCATGCCACGCCGTCGATTGCCGTGCTGAACCGGCTGGCCGATGTCTATGGCGTCACGCTGGCCGAGGTCTTCATGCCCGAGGGCGAGCGCAAGCCGATCACCGTGGTGCGGCGCAACGAACACCGTACCATCAACCGCTCTGGCACCGAATTCGGCTATCGCTACGACGTGGGCGATTTCAGCAAGCTAAACCCGAAATCCGAAGTCTTCTTCCTGACCTTGCCCACGATGGAGCATCCCGAGAGAATCCCGCCCTTCCGCCATTCCGGCGAGGAGGTGCTGCTGGTGCTGGAGGGGCAGATCGTCTTCAACTACGGCGGCGTCGACATCCTGCTGAGCGAGGGCGACTGCATCCAGTTCGAGGCCGAGATCGACCATTTCGGCCATGCCGTGGGCGGCCGGGACGCCCGCGCCTTCGTGGTCACGATCCCCGACCGGGCCGCCACGCCGGACCAGCGCTGACCCCCCGCCCGGGGGCCGGCTTTCCCCGCGCGATCAGCGCGCGGCGGGCGGTGGCGGGGCG
>JACSRN010000032.1 GCA_014879735.1 Paracoccaceae bacterium | reverse complement strand
GCTCGCGTCCGATCACCTCCACCTTCGGCTCCGCCCAGGCGGTGGCCGACGAAAGGCACAGCGCGGCCGCGCCGAGCGTCGCAAGGGGATTACATTGCCGTTTCATTGCGATAATTCTCCTGTCGTTCGCCCGAGATCCGTTGCATCAGGGCTTGGGTTGAACAGGACCGCCCGACGGCTCCACCCGTCCGGCGGTCCGCCTATCCCTTCACCGACCCCGCCATCAGCCCGCGCACGAAATAGCGGCCTGCGACGACGTAGACGAAGAGCGTTGGAAGCGCGGCGAGTATCGCCCCCGCAAAATGCACGTTGTATTCCTTCACGCCGGTCGACGACTGGACGAGATTGTTCAGCGCCACGGTCATCGGCTGGCTCGTGCCGCCGAACGAGGCGCCGAACAGGAAGTCGTTCCAGATGTTGGTGAACTGCCAGATGATCGACACCACCGCGATCGGCCCCGACACCGGCAGGAGAATACGCCAGAAGATCCGGAAGAAGCCGGCGCCGTCGATCTGGGCCGCGCGCACCAGTTCGGTCGGGAAGGCGGCATAATAGTTGCGGAAATACAGCGTGGTGAAGCCGATGCCATAGACGACATGGACCAGGATCAGCCCGGGCACCGATCCGGCCAGGCCAAGCTTGCCCAGTACCACCGCCATCGGGATCAGCACGATCTGGAACGGGATGAAGCAGGAAAACAGCATCAGCCCGAACACCCAGGTATCGCCGCGAAAGCGCCATTTGGTCAGGATGTAGCCATTCAGCGCGCCGACGATGGTCGAGATCGCGACCGAGGGCACCACCATCAGGATCGAGTTCAGAAAGTAGGGCCGCAGGCCCGTCGCCTCGACCCCGATCTGCGCGGTGGACCAGGCAGAGCGCCAGGGCTCCAGCGTCCAGGTCTGCGGCAGGGCCATCATGTTGCCGCCGGTGATCTCGGCCAGCGGCTTTACCGAATTCACCCCCATGACGTAGAGCGGCAGAAGGTAGAACAATGCGAATAGGATCAGCACCAGATAGATGAAGGCGCGGGTGACACGGCCGGTCGAGACCGCGGTATCCTGGGTCACGGCGGACATCACTTCTTCTCCTTCAGCTCGGCATAGAGATAGGGCACCATGATCGCCGCGATGGTCATCAGCATGATCACGGCCGACGAGGCGCCGATGCCCATCTGGTTGCGGGTGAAGGTGTAGGAATACATGAAGGTTGCGGGCATTTCGGTCGACCGGCCCGGGCCGCCGCCGGTCAGGGCGACGACGAGGTCATAGCTCTTGATCGCAAGGTGGCTGAGGATCACGAAGGCCGACAGGAAGGCGGGGCGCAGCAGCGGGATGACGATGCGGCGATAAAGCTGCAGGTTCGAGGCGCCGTCGATCTGGGCCGCCTTCAGCACCTCGTTGTCGATGCCGCGCAGCCCGGCCAGGAACATCGCCATCACGAAGCCCGAGGTCTGCCAGACGGCCGCGATGACGATGGTATAGATCGCCATGTCATTGTCCTTGATCCAGGTGAAGGAGAAGGACTCCCACCCCCAGAGATGCATCACCCGCTCAAGCCCGATGCCGGGATCGAGAAACCATTTCCACGCCGTGCCCGTCACGATGAACGACAGCGCCATGGGATAGAGATAGATCGGGCGCAGCATGCCTTCGCCGCGGATCTTCTGGTCGAGGAAGATTGCCAGCATCAGCCCGATCGCCGTGCAGATGACAATGTAGAGCGTGGCGAAGATCGCGATGTTCCGCAGTGCGATGTGCCAATGCTGCAGCGCGAAGAGCTTCACATAATTCTCAAACCCGATGAAATCCCATTTCGGCAGCATCTTCGAGCCGGTGAAGGACAGGATCACCGTGAAGAGGATGAAGCCGTAGACGAAGATCAGGGTTACGGCGAAGGATGGCGCCAGGACGAGTTTTGGCAGCCAGTCCTGCAGGCGCGTGCGGAAATCCGCGGTTGCGGGCGCTGACATCGGTGTTGCTCCCCACCTCGCGCCGGGGGGCGCGGAAAAGAATGAGACTGCGGCGGGCCCTGCCCGGGCCGGGCTGCGGGGAAGGCGGCAAGCCGCCTTCCCCAGACCGGATTACTGCGCGGCGGCAACCGCATCGGCCAGCGCCTTGGCGGCGGTAGCGCCATCGGAATATTCACCGTTCACGACGGCGGTGATCACGTCATAGGTCGCGTTCTTCACCGAGGCCGGCGCGGCATGGCCATGGGCCATGGAGCCAAACAGCGTGCCGTTGGTGTTGGCTTCGGCCAGGTCCTTGATGCCTTTCTTGCCGCAATCGTCGAAAGCGGTGTCCGGCACGTCGGTGCGGGCGGGAACCGAACCCTTGACCACGTTGAAGGCCGACTGGAAGGTCGGGCTCTCGATGGCCGTGGCCATGGCGGCCTGGGCGGCCAGCTTGCCCTCGCCCGAGACGTTGAACATCGCGAACTGGTCGGAGTTGAAGGTCACGGCCCCCTGGGTGCCGGGGAAGCGGATGCAGATGAAGTCGGTGCCCGGGACCTTGCCGGCCTTCAGGAATTCACCCTTGGCCCAGTCGCCCATGAACTGCATGCCGGCTTCGCCGTTGATCACCATGGCCGAAGCCAGGTTCCAGTCGCGACCCGAGAAGTTGCTGTCGAAATAGCTGCGCAGCTTGATCAGCTTGTCGAAGGCGGCGGCCATCTTGTCGCCTCCCAGCGCGGCCGGGTCGAGGTCGATGAAGGCTTGCTTGTAGAAGTCGGTGCCTTCCGCCAGGACCAGCGCGTCGAACAGGGTTGCATCCTGCCAGGGCTGGCCGCCATGGGCGATGGCGGTAAGGTCATTGGCCTTCATCGCGTCGAGAACGGCGATCAACTCGTCGAAGGTTTCGGGCGCCTTGCCACCGGCGGCGTCGAGTGCGGCCTTGTTGATCCAGACCCAGTTGGTCGAATGCACGTTGACCGGCGCGGCGATCCAGTGGCCATCGTATTTCGAGAAGCGCTGCAGCGCACCCGGGATCACGGCGTCCCAGCCCTCGGCCGCGGCCACCGCATCAAGGTTGCCGAGCGCGCCTTCCGCGGCCCAGTCCTGGATGTCGAAGCCCAGCATCTGCACGGCGGTGGGCGGGTCGCCCGCGGTCACGCGCGCGCGCAGCGCAGTCATCGCCGCCTCGCCGCCACCGCCGGCCACCGGCATGTCGATCCAGCCGATGCCCTTGGACGCCAGGTCCTCTTTCAGCACGTTCAGCGCCGCCGCCTCGCCGCCCGACGTCCACCAGTGCAGCACCTCCACGTCCTCGGCCCGCGCAGCACCCGCAAGTCCAACGGTCAGGGCCATCGCCGAGGCGAAGCCTTTGGTCACGATCTTCATGGTCATCCTCCCAGATGATGCGTCCCATTCGGGAACGCGTTAGTGAAACGTTACAACACGGGGTCTCGTCAACAGGAATCTTCTCGCGCCCACTCTGCCGCAATGCGGCAGAAAACCGTAATCCAGCAAAAGACAGGCGCAGGGCACGCCAGATGGAAAACCTGTTGTATCGTTACACAACCTTGCCCTAACCTGCCCCCCGCAATGCCCGGAGGAACGATCCTGAACGAGCCTGTCGCCAGACCCCAGCCCCGCGCCCGGGCGACGCTGCGCACGCTTGCCGCGGCGACCGGACTGGCCGTCACCACCGTCTCGCGTGCGCTGTCGAACGATCCGCGAATCGCCTCCGCGACCCGGGCGCTGGTGGCCGAGGCGGCACGCAGCCACGGCTACGTTCCCGACCGCGCCGCGCAGCGCCTGCGCACCGGGCGCACCAAGGTGGTCCAGCTTCTCCTCAATCTCGACCACGAATTCCTGGGCTTCACCCATGAGTTGATCATGGGGCTGACCGAGGCTTTCGCCGGGACCGGCTATTCCGTGACGATCTTTCCCGACATCCTCGGCTCCGACCGGCTTTCGGCCGTGCGTCAGATCGTCGAGACCCGCCTTGGCGACGGGGTGATCTTCAACCGCACCGAACCTTTCGATCCCCGCGTCCGCTACCTGTCGGAACAGGGGTTCCCCTTCGTCTGCCATGGCCGCACCGAATTCACCGTGCCGCATCCCTATGTCGATTTCGACAACGAGGCCTTTGCCCGCATTGCGGTCGAGCGGCTGCTGGAAAAGCGGCGCGAGCGGCTGCTGATCATCCTGCCGCCGGCCCGCTATTCCTTTGCCCAGCACCTGCGCTGGGGCGCGGTCGCCGCCGCCCGCGCCGCCGGTGTGCGCTGCGAGATCCCCGAACACATCACGCTCGACACCCCGCAGGCCGGGACCATGGCATTCCTGCGCGGTCGTCTGCAGCAGGCCGACCGGCCCGACGGCATCGTCTGCGTGGGCGAGGTGGCCGCAATGACGGCGTTGGCAGCGATCAGCGACTGCGGCCTGCGGCCGGGCTGCGACATCGACGTGGTGGCCAAGCGCGCCTCGGAAATCTTCGACCTGTTCCGCCCCCGCATCGACACCATGGTCGAGGATCTGCGGCTGGCCGGCCGGACCATGGGCGAGACCCTGCTGCGCTCGATGGCAGGCGAGGATCCGGCCCGGCTGCAGACCCTGCATCAGCCGGTGGTCGAGTTCCGCTGAGGCGCGGGCGGGTTGCATCACCGCACCCAGTTCGCCCGCGTGCGGCCGACGCGCATGACGACCGACTTGATCTCGAGAAACTCCTCCAGGCCGTATCTGCCATTCTCCCGGCCAAGGCCGGATTGCTTCATGCCGCCGAAGGTGACTTCGGGAAAGCCGTCCATCCAGGTGTTGGTCCAGATCGTACCGGCCTGCGCCCGCCGCGCGAAGGCCAGGCAGGTATGGACATTCTCGCTCCATACCCCGGCCGACAGGCCGTAGCTGGCATTGTTGGCCAGCGCGACGGCCTCGTCGAGCGTGCGGAAAGTCAGGACCGACAGCACCGGGCCGAACACCTCTTCCTGCGCGATGGCCATGTCCGGCGTGACGCCGGTCACGATGGTCGGGGCGTAGAATTCGCCCGGCAGCCCGTCGATCCGCATGGGCGCGCCGCCCAGGGCGATCCTGGCACCTGCGGCCAGCGCCGCCTGCACATAGCCGTCGATCTTGGCGTTATGCGCCGGCGTCACGATGGCGCCGACCTGTGTCGCCTCGTCCAGCGGGTCGCCAAAGGCCACCCGGCGCGACAATGCCACGACGCGGGTCACGAAATCCTGGGCGATATCCTCGTGCAGGATGATGCGGCTGCCCGAATTGCAGCATTCGCCGGCGTTGAAATAGACGCCGAAGGTCACGGCATCGGCTGCGCTGTCAAGATCGGCGTCGGGGAAGATCACCTGGGCATTCTTGCCGCCCAGCTCAAGCGCCACCTTCTTCAGCGTGCCCGAGGCGGCGGCCTGGATCGACTTGCCCACCGCGGTCGAGCCGGTGAACGTCACCATGTCCACATCGGGGTGGCTGGCCATCAGCGCCCCGACCGGCTGGCCGAAGCCCAGGACGATGTTCACCGTGCCGGCCGGAAGCCCGGCCTCGATCAGCAATTCGCCCAGCATGACTGTGGTCGAGGGCGTCATTTCCGAAGGTTTCACCACGCAGGTACAGCCCGCGGCCAGCGCGAAGGGCAGTTTCTGCCCCAGGATCCAGAACGGAAAATTCCATGGCGTGATGATCGAGACCACGCCGATCGGCTCTTTCAGCACCACGGCCAGCATGTCCTCGCCCAGCGAATCGTGGCTGTCGCCATGCATGGTCCGCGCCTGTGCGGCGGCATAGCGCCAGAGGTCGGCTGCGCCCGAAACCTCGCCCCGGGCCTGCATGATGGGCTTGCCGGTTTCCAGGCATTCCAGCAGCGCCATGCGTTCGGCATTGGCCTCGATCAGATCGGCCACCCGGTTCAGCACGCCGGCCCGCGCCTTGCCGCTGCTGCGGCTCCATTCGCCGCCATCGAAGGCGGCCCGCGCGGCAGCGATGGCGGCCTCTGTCTCGGCTGCGCTGCCCAGGGCAGAGCGGCTGACGAGAACGCCATGGGCGGGCGAGATGCGGTCGAAGGTTTCCGCCGAGGCGACCCAGGCGCCGCCGATCAGATGGCGGCCGAGGAACGGCTCGGCCGGCAGGGCCTTGCGGGTGGCGGGGATCAGCGTCAGGTCCTGCATGTCATTTTCCGGTGAACTGGGGTTTGCGCTTGTCGCGGAAGGCGGCGACGCCCTCGTCGCGGTCGGCGCTGGCTGCGATCGCGGCAGAACCCAGCGCCTCGACCATGGCGGCGGCATCCTCGCCCCGGGCGGCGTGGATCATGGATTTCGCGATCTCCACCGCGCGCGGCGACAGGTCGACGGCCCGCGCCGCGATGGCCATGGCGGCGTCGCGCGGCGTGTCCGAGACCTCTGCGACAAAGCCCAGGGCAAGGGCGCGGTCGGCCGGGATGCGGCGGCCGAACAGCGCCATCTCCTTCACCACGGCTTCGGGCAGCAGCCGGCTCAGCCGCTGCGTGCCCGACCAGCCGGGAACGATGCCGATCCCGGCCTCGGGCAGGGCAAGCGTCGCCTTCGGCGCCATCACCCGGATGTCGCAGGCCGCCGCAAGTTCCAGCCCGCCGCCGAAGGCATGACCCGACAGAACCGCAACCGAGGGCATGGCCAGGCGCGCCAGCCGGTCGAAGATGCGATGGCCGCCGCGCACCCAGTGGCGGGCGAAATCGGCCGGGGTCAGCGCGCCCCAGCCCGGAATATCGGCGCCGGAGCAGAAGCACTTGGCCTCGGCCGCCGTCAGCAGCAGCAGCCGCGCGCCGGATCGCTCCAGCGTTTCCAGATGCCCGGCCAGCTGTTCCAGCATCTCCACCGTGAAGGCATTCATCTTTGCGGGATTGTCCAGCCGCAACTCGGCCACCGCACCGTCAAAGGACAGGTGGACCGCGCTCATGGTTGCCACCCCATCGGGCCCTTCGACAGCAGCGAAAGCGGCAGCGTCACGGCATTGTCCGCCACTTTCACCCGACCTTCGCTGGCGGCCAGGATATCGCGCGCCGGATCGATTCCCGGCATGATTTCCGTCGCGACCAGCCCGCCGCCGGTCAGCCGGATCACGCAGCGTTCGGTGATGTAGATCACCTCCTGCCCCTGTTCCCGCGCCCGGGCGCCGGAGAAGGTTACATGTTCGACTTGTGCAACCATCTTGGTGAATTTGCCAGGTTTCGCGACACGAATGCCGGATTCTGTAAGGTCGACCTGCGCCCCCGCCTCGAACCAGCCAGAGAAGACGATCTTTTTCGCATGGCTGGTGATGTCGACGAAGCCGCCGCATCCCGCCGTCAGATAGGGTTTCTTGCCCAGTTTCGAGACATTGACGTTGCCCTCGACGTCCACCTCGAGAAACGACAGGAAGGCCATGTCGAAGCCGGCACCCTGGAAGAAGATGAACTGCTGCGGCGAGGGCACGAAGGCATCGGCGTTGGACGCACAGCCGAAGGCAAAGCCGGTCAGCGGCATGCCGCCCACCGCCCCCTGTTCTATGGCCCAGGTCACGGCTTCGGGGTGGCCTTCCTCCAGCAGGATGCGTGGCACCATGGCGGAAATCCCGAAGCCGAGGTTGGCGGTCATCCCGCCCTTCAACTCCATCGCCGCGCGCCGGGCGATGATCTTCTCGACGCCGTATTCGGCCTGCCGGAAGCTGGACCAGGGCCGCATGATCTGCCCCGAGATCGCCGGATCATAGGGTGTCTCGCAGGTCTGCTTCTGGTCCTCGTCGATCACGATCAGGTCGACCAGATGGCCGGGAACCCGCACGTCATGCGGCCGGAGCGAGCCCTTGGCCGTGACACGGCTAACCTGCGCGATGACCAGCCCGCCATGGTTTCTGGTGCAGATCGCCTGCTCCAGCCCGCCCAGATAGGCGCCCTCGTGCTCATAGGTCAGATTGCCCCATTCATCGGCCGTGGTGGCGCGCAGGATGCAGACATCGGGGACGATGTTGGGAAAATGCAGCCAGGTGTCGCCCAGGAATTCTACGCGCGAGACGATGGGGGCCGCGGCCCCGCGCGCATTCATGGCGCAGCCTTCGCGCCGGGGGTCGACGAAGGTGTCCAGGCCGATCTTCGTCAGCACGCCGGGGCGGTTGGCGGCCGTCTCGCGGTGCATGTCGAACATGATGCCCGAGGGCACGTTGTAGGCCGCCACCCGATCCTCGACGATCATCTTCCAGATCTCGGGCATCGGCAGATTCGACGATCCCGAGGGGTAGGACCCCGCCAGAACCCGCGCCAGCAGCCCGTCCTGCGCGATCCAGTCCATGCCCTTCACGCCGTACATGTCGCCTGCGGCGATCGGATGCAGGGTGGTGATCGCCTGCGGATGGCCCTCTGTGCGGAACCGCTCTCCCAGCGCCTTGAGCACCAGATCGGGACAACCGAGCGCCGAAGAGGACGAAACCGTCACGACAGCACCGTCGGGAATGCGGGCCACCGCTTCGGCCGGGGTGACGAGTTTCATCGGGCGTCTCCGTAATTCACATCCTGCCTGCGGCCGCTCGCGGCGGCATCGCGCACGGTCAGCGCCACGGCCAGCGATTTCACCCCGTCCTCGCCGGTGGCGGCCGGCTGACCCGTGCCCGCTGCGGCTGCAGCAAATTCCGCCACGGCCATGGTGTAGAGGTCATGCCCCGGGTAATGCACCGTCTCGCGGCCGGTGGCGCCGACCAGTTCGATCTCGCCCAAGGGTCGCTGCGTCATCACCCCCCTGGCGAAGATCGAGCCCTCGGTGCCATGCACCTCGAGCCCGGATCCGGCGAAGGGATGGGTGAAGCTTTCATGGGCAAAGACCATGGCACCCGAGGGCATGGTCCAGACCGACATGGCGCTGTCCTCGACCCCCTGGCCCAGGCCCGATGCCGACATCTGCGCGACGACCGTTGCCGGATCCTCGCCCAGAAGAAAGCGGGTGACGTCGGCATCATGCACCGTGATGTCGGGAATCACGCCGCCGCCTGCGGCCGGGTTGTCGATCCGCCAGCCCTGCAGATGCGGCGGCAGGTGGACGGCGTGAAAGATGCGCAGGCTGAGGACACGCCCGATGCGGCCCTGGGCAATCAGGTCGCGGATGGCACGGTGGCTGCCCGAACAGCGCAGATGGTGATTGGTGGCGAAGGTCACGCCCCGCGCGGCCGCAGCGGCCACCATCTCGCGCGCCTCGGCCAGCGTCATGGCCAGGGGTTTTTCGCACAGCACATGCTTGCCGGCGGCGATGGCTGCCAGCGCCTGCGGGTGGTGCTTTTCATTGGTGGTCGAGATATAGACGGCATCGGCGCCGGGATCGTCCAGCGCCTCGTCCAGCGCGGTGAAGGCCTGGGGAATGCCATGCCTTTCGGCATAGGCCCGGCCGCGGCCGGCATCGGAACTGACGACGCTGACCACCTCATGTCCGTTGGCACGGAATGCCGCAATCATGAATTCGGCGGCAATCGTGCTCGCCCCGACCAGAATCCAGCGCATGATTCCCCCTATCTGCTGCAGGAATCGGATTTAGACCGTTCCAATCTTGCTTTCCAGAAAAATGGAACGTTCCAAATAAAAAGTCAAGCGAAATGCCGGTGCCATGCTTCGTGAAATCCGGGGTTTCGGGCGAGTGCGCGCCGATCCCCGGGGGCCACCGAACCCGTCCGGTCGGCATCGCGATCGGCCCGCCCGGCGATCCTGCCGAGGATGCGGCCATGGTGACACCAGCGATGCAGCACCGGGGTAAAAGGTGCAGTGCCACGGCCGGCAGAAGCCGGCGCGGTCTTGCCATGATGGTGGCGTTCTGGCAGCAACAGCAGGACCTTTGACCCTGATCAAGGTGCACCGCGCGGATTCGCGTCAGAAGGCGGCTGCGCGGATGGCCCAGCCCGGAGAATGCCATATGACTCGTCTGTTCCTGATCATCTACACGCTGGCCGGCCCCACGCTGGCCGGGTCCGCGGTTATCGCGGCACTGGTGATGGGCTTTTTCGCCGCCAAGCCCATCGTGATCGCGGCCGCGCTGGGCGCGCTGGTCGGCCTGCCTGTCGCCTGGTTCATCGCGCGGCAGTTGTCGCAAACCGCGTGACGCCGGCGGTTCAGGCGGACAGGAAGACCTCGACGGTTTCCTCGAATTCACGCGGGCGGTCGGCATGCAGCCAGTGGCCGGCCCCCGGCAGGCGGGCAAAGCGCGCGTGTGGGAACAGCGACAGGATCGTCTCGCGGTTCTCGGGGCGGACGTAGCGGCTTTCTGCGCCGGTCAGGAACAGGGTCGGGCCGTCGAACCGGCCCGTCGTACCGGGCCAGCCGACGATCTTCGGCATTTCCGCCTCAAGCACCGGCAGGTTCAGCCGCCAGCGCGGGCCGCCCTCGGCGCGCAGATCCAGCGATTGCAGGAAAAAGGCGCGCAGCCCCGGATCGTCGATGCCGGCCTCGGCCAAGCGGCTGTCGGCCATGCGGCGATCTGTCAGGCCGGACAGATCCATCGCCTGCATGGCGCGGCTATACTGGCTCTGGTCATGGGGATAGGCCACGGGGGCGATATCGGCCACGACCAGCCGCCGCAGCAGGCCCGGCCGCGTCAGTGCCAGCACCATGGCCGCCTTGCCGCCCATCGAATGACCGAGAAGGTCGGCCCGGCCGCCCAGCGATTCGATCACCTCGGCCAGGTCGTCGGCCATCGCGGGGTAGTCCTGGGTGGCAAAGCGCGGGCTTTCGCCGTGGTTGCGCATGTCGACGGCCAGCACCTCGCGCCGCTGCGACAGCCGGCGGGCGATGACGTTCCAGTTCCGGGCCGATCCGTAAAGGCCGTGGGCGATCACCAGCGGCGGGGCGTCGGACGGGGTGGCGGCGGGGTGACGAAGCGTGGCAAGCATGCCCCGATCCATAGCGAAACCCGCGGCCCTGGGCCAGAGCGGTTGCAGCCGGGCGTTGAAGCCGGCGCGCGGGCAGGCTAGCACGGGAAAGCCGCCCGCCGCTGCCGGGCGCCCGTCCCGCCGCCGAGAGAGAGCCGAATGCCCGAACCCTCGATCCCCGAGATGGCCAGCCGAGTGGCCGTGCTGATGGAGCGGCGCCTGGGGGTCTCTGGCCCGGATCTGACGACCAAGCTTCGGCGAGGCGGCGCGCGCCTGCCACGCCGGGTGCGCAGCGCGGCGGCGTCCCTGGCCGATACCGCGGCGCTTGCCGCCCATCCCAAGCTGGCGCAACGGCTGGACCAGGCCGAGGCCGCCCGCGCCTATGCCATCTGCACCGGCTATCTGTCGCCCCTTGGCCGCGGCTACCGCGCCAGGGGTCTGGCGCTGTCGATCCTGTCGACCATGGCCTTCGCCATCCTTGTGGTGGGCGTGGCCTTCGTCGGCTACCTGGTCTGGCGCGGCTTCGTCTGAGGGGCGATCCGGTCGCGTAGCACAAGCGAGACGGTGACGAAGGCGACGTAGAGCAGCAGATACCACGACCCGATCTTGGCGAAACTGACCGCCAGCCCCGGGCGCTGCCCGGCATAAAGCCAGGTGCCGGTGATCGTGCCGATGTTCTCGGCCAACCAGAGCGCAAGACTGGACAGGAAGGCCGCCAGCGGCATGGGCATCCACCAGTCCCGCGTCGAGATGCGAAAAAAGATGCGGGTACGGCCATAGATCAGCACGGTTGCGACAAACAGCAGAAGGCGCAGATCCGGCAGGAAATGATGCGCGAAGAAATTCACATAGATCGCCGCCGCCAGCACCAGCGTCAGCCGGAAGTCGGGGTAGGGCAGGAAGCGCATGTCGAAGATGCGGATCACCCGCGCCATGTAGCTGCCGACGCTGGCATACATGAAGCCCGAGAACAGCGGCACCCCCATCAGCTTGAACAGGCCCGGCTCGGGATAGGCCCAGCTTCCGGCGCCGACCTTGAACCATTCCATTGCCGTGCCGGTCAGGTGAAAGAGCAGGATGACCCGCGCCTCCTCCCAGGTTTCCAGCCGCAGGGCCAGAAACAGCGCCTGTATCGCCAGCGCGACCAGAAACAGCGCATCATAGCGGTGCAGCGGCCAATCCGGTTGCCAGATCGCCCGGGTGACGAGGATCGCCAGCAGCAGAAGCCCGCCGAACAGGCAGGCCCAGCCCTGCTTCAGCACGAACATCGCGGCTTCGCGCAGGGCAAAGGGCAGTTGCGCCCGCGCCCAGTCGCCCATTCGGCGTTCAAGGCGGCGCGTGTCGGGCCGGTGGCCGTCCTGCGGTGGGCGGCTCACGGCCGTCCGGTGGCTGCCAGCGCGGCAAAGCGACGTGCAAGCGGCCGCCAGGTCAGGGCCGACATCAGCAGGATGCCCAGGCCGGCGACCCAGAACGGCGCCTGCAGCGCCGCGCTGCGCGGCAACAGCCCCTCGGCAAGCCGCACGATCAGCCCGGAAAGCCCGAGACCCAGCGGTATCATTCCCCAGGCCAGCAGCCGGTAGAGGCTGTTCACCCGGCCGAGCAGCCGGTTGGGGACTGCCCGCTGCCGGGTCGAGACCGAGACGCTGTTCCAGATGAGGCCGGTCGCCTCGAACAGGAAGAACATCGCGGCCAGGGCCCAGCCATTCGGCGCCAGTGCCACGCCGGCAAAGCCGATCGCCGAGGCCAGCAGCATGATCTGCGCGGTCCGCCCCGCGCCAAGGCGTCGCGCGACCCGGCCGCCCGACAACCCGCCCAGGATGCCCCCGACAGCGCCGCCCATCAGCACCAGCCCGTAGACCTGCGCCGACAGGCCAAGGTTTTCCTGCACATGCAGGATCAGCGGCACAATCATCATCTGGTGAAACATGTTCCAGAACCCGGTGATCCAGGCCAGCAAGCGCAGCAGCGGCGCATCGCGCAGGAAGGCCGAGGCCTCGGCCAGATCGGCTTTCCAGCCGCGGCCTGCCGCGCGCGGCGGGCGGAAATCGCCGGCGATGGCCGCAACAAGCAGGGCGGCCAGCCCATAGGCCAGCGCATTCGCCGCGAAAGGCAGTGGCACCAGCGCCGCCACCAGGACCGCCCCCAGCGCCGGGCCGACCAGCGCATTGCCGACCAGTTCCGCGCTCCAGAGCTGGCCATTGGCGGTTTCCAGCCGGTCATGCGGCACCAGCGAGGGCAGCATGGTCTGGGCGGCATTGTCGCGGAAGACCTCGGCCACGCCGACCACCAGGGCGGCGGCCAGAAGGATGCCATAGGCGGCCGGCGCGGCCAGCCCGGTGGGCGGCGCCTCGGGCAGCGGCAAGGCCAGCCACAGCGCCAGTGCGGCGATGGCGAAGGTCAGCGCACGCAGCACATCCATCGCCAGGATCAGCCGGCGACGGTCCACCCGGTCGGCCACCAGCCCGGCGGGTATGGCGAAGATCGCCCAGGGCAGCCGCAGCGCCATGGCGACGGCGGCGATCAGCAGCGGATCGCGCGTCAGCAACGAGGCGACCCAGGCCCAGGCCAGCGAGGCAATGCCGTCGC
This sequence comes from Paracoccaceae bacterium, assembly GCA_014879735.1. Taxonomy (GTDB): domain Bacteria; phylum Pseudomonadota; class Alphaproteobacteria; order Rhodobacterales; family Rhodobacteraceae; genus Pseudogemmobacter. Next base: position 18,336 of record JACSRN010000032.1, on the reverse strand, counting down.
CGAGATTCGTCAGCCCCGAGGCCGCGATGAAGCGATGAAGCGCGGTACGGCCGGGGGAAGGCGGCATTGGGGCCTCGGGATCGGGTGTTGCCATGCAAAGGGGCGCGCCAACCGCCGGCGCGCCCCTGGCCCTTGACGATGTCAGGTCGTCACAGCGTGGGGTAGAGCGGGAATTTCGCGCATAGCGTCGCGACCTCGGCTTTCACCCGGGCTTCGACCCCGCCGTTGCCGGCCTCGCCATGTGCCGCCAGCCCGTCCACCACCTGCACGATCCAGCGGGCAATCTGGCGGAACTCTGCCTCGGCGAAGCCGCGCGTGGTGCCGGCCGGGGCGCCGAGGCGGATGCCGCTGGTGACAAAGGGTTTTTCCGGGTCGAAGGGCACGCCGTTCTTGTTGCAGGTGATATGCGCCCGGCCCAGGGCCGCCTCGGCCGCCTTGCCCGTCACACCCTTCGGCCGCAGATCCGCCAGGCACAGATGGTTGTCGGTGCCGCCCGAGACGATGTCGATGCCGCCCTTCATCAGCTCATCCGCCATGGCCGCCGCATTGGCTTTGACCTGTGCGGCATAGGCCTTGAACTCGGGCCGCAGCGCCTCGCCGAAGGCCACCGCCTTGGCGGCGATCACATGCATCAGCGGGCCACCCTGCAGGCCGGGGAAGACGGCCGAGTTCATCTTCTTGGCGATGTCCTCGTCATTGCACAGGATCATGCCGCCGCGCGGCCCGCGCAGCGATTTATGCGTGGTCGTCGTCACCACATGCGCATAGGGCAGGGGCGAGGCATGAACGCCGCCCGCCACCAGCCCGGCGATATGGGCCATGTCGACATGCAGATACGCCCCGATCTCATCGGCAATGGCGCGGAAGGCCGCCCAGTCCCATTCGCGACTATAGGCGGTGCCGCCGGCGAGGATCAGCTTCGGCCGATGCTCCAGCGCCTTGGCCCGCACCTCTGCCATGTCCAGCAACTGATCCTGCTGGCGCACGCCATAGGACACGACATTGAACCACTTGCCCGACATGTTGACCGGGCTGCCATGCGTCAGATGCCCGCCCGAGTTCAGGTCCAGCCCCATGAAGGTATCGCCCGGCTTCAACAGCGCCAGAAACACCGCCTGGTTCATCTGGCTGCCCGAGTTCGGCTGCACATTGGCAAAGTTGCAGCCGAACAGCGCCTTGGCGCGTTCGATGGCCAGCGTCTCGACCACGTCGACATACTGGCAGCCGCCATAATAGCGCTTGCCCGGATAGCCTTCGGCATATTTGTTGGTCAGGACCGATCCCTGCGCCTGCAGCACGGCCAGCGAGACGATGTTTTCCGACGCGATCAACTCGATCTCGTCGCGCTGGCGGCCGAGTTCCTGAGTGATGGCACGCGCGACCTCGGGGTCGCGGCTGGCAATGGGGTCGGTGAAAAAGCCGTCTGTGGTCATGCGCGTCTCCCGCAGGTGAAAGGCAATGCTGGCGGCTGTTTATCGCAGCGACCCTGCGACGGAAAGCGATGAATACGGCGGATGCCGGTCAGGAAGCGAAGTCGCCATGGCGCATTGGGGCAGGACCGGCGATGGCCGGGGTCCGATGCCGGCCCGCGGCTAGTGATGCGCGGGGGCGGCAGCCGGCAGCCTTGCGCTGACTGCCCAGCCCACGGCCACGCCGATCAGCACCGCGATCGGGGCCGCCGTGGTGGCGGTGAAGACCACGACCAGCAGCGCCACCAGCGGCCGCCGCAGGGCCACCGTCTCTGCGGCGCCGACACCGGCGGCGGCGGCAAGCCCGGGATCGAGCCCCGGAACAAGCTGCGCCAGCGCCAGCCCGCCGGTTGCGCCGACAAAGGCGATGGGCATCACCGGCCCGCCCAGCCAGCCCGCCGCAAGACACAGCGCTGCAGCGATGGCCTTCAGGAGCGCGATGGCCACCAGCAATCCCGGGCCTGCCACCAGCGCGCCGGTGACGACCTCGCTCAGCGCCTCCTGCCCGTTGAACAGCAGGATGGGCCAGATCGCCGCGAGAATGGCGAAGACCAGACTGCCAGCCAGCACCTGCACCCGGACATCGCCGGACAGCCATGCCAGCGCCCGCGTCGCGACACTGCGGCTGCCCAGGAACACCAGCCCCAGCGCCGCCCCGAAGACCGCGGCCAGCAGCAGCAGCGTCAGGCTCTGCGCATCGACCGCAGCCTGCGACGCCGGCAGCGGGATCCGCAGGCCATGGCCCTTGGGCAGCAGGGCAGAGGTCAGCATCAGCCCGGCAAAGCCCGAAAGCCCGGCAATCAGCAGCAGCGGCCAGGGCGCATCGGGCCGGCTGTCGGTATAGCTCGCCCCGCCCGGCGGCGAATGGTAAAGCCCGCCCAGGGCGCCGGCGGTGCCCATCTGCCGGATCAGCCGTTCTTCCGCCGCGGTCTTGCCGATGCGGCGCGCAATATAGGCCGACAACTGGCCGATCAGCGCCAGAATCCCGCCCTCCGGGCCAAGCGCGGCACCGAAGGCCACCGAGACCACGCCGAGCACCGTGAAATAGCCGGCGGCGCGCAGGCTCTGCCGGGCCACGTCGGCTGTTTCGTCCTCGATCTCGGTCTCGACGCTGGCATCGGGGGCATGCGGGCGCAGCAGGGCGATCAGCACAGCGCCGGCCATCACCGTCAGGAATATCCGCAGCCAGGTCCTGTCGCCCGCCCAGATCAGATCCTCGAACTGGCCCATCACCACCAGCACGACCGAGGTAATTGCGCCGGCCAGAAAGCCCAGCCAGATTGCGACGATCCAAGGTTTCATCCGCGACTCCCGGGCTGACCGCTTCTGCCGGGGGTTGCTATCCGCCCCGGCGCGCGGAATGCTGCGTTGAAACCGCCGGCGAGGCAAGCCAAGAGGTGACGATGCAGCCCAGAGTGCACTTCCAGGCCAGCCGGACCCCCCAGGCCCAGGCGGCGCTGGCGCGTCTGGTCGCACGCCATGGCAATACCCCGGTCGCCGCCGCCGCGGTGATCGTGGCGCTGGGTGGCGATGGGTTCATGCTGCAGACGCTGCATGGCTTTCGCACCCGGGAACTGCCGGTCTATGGCATGAACTGCGGCACCATCGGCTTTCTGATGAACGCCTTTTCCGAAGACGACCTGCCGGAACGGCTGCGCGCCGCCGAGGAGGCCATGCTCAATCCGCTGTCGATGCGGGCCGAGAATGTAAAGGGCCGCGTGACCGAGGCGCTGGCGGTGAACGAGGTCTCGCTGCTGCGGCAGGGACCGCAGGCGGCAAAGCTGAAGGTCTCGGTCGATGGGCGCGAGCGGCTGGACGAACTTGTCTGCGATGGCGCGCTGGTGGCGACGCCGGCGGGGTCGACGGCCTACAACTATTCCGCGCATGGGCCGATCCTGCCCATTGGTGCCGACGTTCTGGCGCTGACGGCTATGGCGGCCTTCAGGCCGCGGCGCTGGCGCGGGGCGCTGGTGCCCAAGGCGGCCGAGGTGCGCTTCGACGTGCTGGAGCCCCAGAAGCGCCCGGTGATGGCCGATGCCGACAGCCGGTCCTCGGTGCGCGACGTGCTGTCGGTGGTGGTCCGGTCGGAACCCGGCGTGCGCCATCGGCTGCTGTTCGACCCGGGCCACGGGCTGGAAGAGCGGCTGATTCGCGAACAGTTCGTGTAGCGGCCTGGCGCTGGCCGCCGATCCCCCCGCCGCCAGGGCCGGCGCCGGCTTTCGCCCCCGCCGGCGGGCCTGTCGCGGGCAGGGTGGGACGGGCGGCGCGGAACCGAAAGGCTGGAACGGCGCCGGGGCGGGATCAGCCCTTCAACCCCCAGGCGTCGAGCTTGCGGTAAAGCGTCGAGGGCGAGACGTCGAGCTCGCGCGCCGCCCGCGGGACCGAGCCCGCATGGCGCGCCAGCGCGGCCTCGATCGCCTGGCGCTCCAGCTGGGCCAGCGTCAGCCCGGCGAAGCGGCTGTCAATCGGTGCATGCGGCGGTTCGGCCGGGCTGCGCGCGGGCAGCGAGGCGGGCAGCATGTCGGGCGTGACCTCGCCGCCATGGTGCAGCACCACGACATTGCGAATGACGTTCAGCACTTGCCGCACGTTGCCCGGCCAGTCCTGTGCCAGAAGATGCGCCACCGTCTCTGGCGCAAGGCCCTCGAAACGCTTGTTTTCCTCTTCGGCAAAGCGGAGCAGCGCGGCCTCGGCGATCTCGATCACGTCGCGGCCGCGGGTGCGCAGGGGCGGCAGGTGCAGCGGCACGACATAGAGGCGGTAGAACAGATCCTCGCGGAACTGCCCGGCTGTCACCGCGGCAACGGGATCGCGGTTCGTGGCACAGACGATGCGCACATCCACCTTGCGCGGCCGGGTTGCGCCCACGGGCTGCACGGTCGAGGTCTGCAGGAACCGCAGCAGCTTGGTCTGCAGCGCCGGCGCCATCTCGCAGATCTCGTCGAGAAAGAGGGTGCCGCCGTCGGCGGCCACGGCCGCGCCGGGCTTGTCGGCGATGGCGCCGGTGAAACTGCCCTTCACATGGCCGAAGACCTCTGATTCCAGCAGATCGGGCGGGATCGCGCCGCAGTTCAGCGCGATGAAGGGGCCGGCGGCCCGGCCGGACTGGGCATGCACCGCCAGGGCCGCCAGTTCCTTGCCGGTGCCGCTTTCGCCGGTGATGAACACGGTCGCCATCGAGCGGGCGACCGAGGCGATGGTGCGGTGGATCGCTGCCATCTGCGGCGACGAGCCGATGAAGGTCGAGGGGTCGGTCGTCTCGCCCGACTGCCGGGCGCGCGGGCGAAGGGCGGGTCCGGCCGCCTCGTCGCGCAAGGTCTCGGCCAGCCGCCGCGGGGGCAGCGGCAGCATCAGCACATCCGCTGCCCCCGCGCGCATGGCGGCCACGGCGCGTTCTGTCGCCGCAGCCGGGGCCAGCGCCAGAATCCGCGTGCCGGGCCGCAGGGCCAGGAACTCGGCCAGCAGCGCCAGCGCATCGCGATCGGGCAGCGCCAGATCCAGCGCCACCACGGCGGGAAGCGTGGCATGGAACAGCCGCAACCCCTCGGCCCCGTCGGCCGCCAGATGGAGCGCGAGGCCCTCGTCGCGCAATTGCACGCGCAGCCCCGCCGGCAGCGCCGCGGCCGGGCCGATCAGCAGCGTTGCACCGTTGTTTCGCGGGGCCGCGCTCATCCGCCCGCCCCCGCCTGCCGTGCCTGTCCGGGTTTCGTCATGGCCGAGAGGCTGCCACGCGGCGGGGGGGGCGTAAAGCCCGCCCGCGTCACCCCCGCGCGAGGCCGAGCGACTGCAGCGCCAGGGTGATCTCGTCCAGGATTGCGGGGTCGTCGATGGTGGCGGGCGCCTTCCAGGGCTGGTTGTCGGCGATCTTCACCATCGTTCCTCGCAGGATCTTGCCCGAGCGGGTCTTCGGCAGCCGGTCGACCACCACGGCGCGCTTGAAATCGGCGACGGGGCCGATCTTCTCGCGCATCAATGCGATACATTCCCTGACCACCTCGCCATGATCGCGGGCCGAATTCTTGTTGAGGCAGAGAAACCCCAGCGGCGACTGGCCCTTCAGCGCATCGGCAACCCCGATCACCGCGCATTCGGCAACATCGGGATGGCTGGCCAGCACCTCTTCCATGGCGCCGGTCGACAGCCGGTGCCCGGCGACGTTGATCACGTCATCGGTGCGCGCCATGATGTAGAGATAGCCGTCCTGATCGACATAGCCCGCATCGCCGGTCTCGTAATAGCCGGGGAAATGACCGAGATAGCTTTTGCGGAAGCGGTCCTCGGCATTCCACAGCGTCGGCAGCGTTCCGGGCGGCAGCGGCAGCCTGACCGCGATGGCCCCCAGAGTTCCCGGCGAGACGGGATGGCCGCCTTCGTCCAGGACCTGCACGTCATAGCCCGGCATCGGCACCGAGGGCGAGCCAAGCTTGACCGGCAGCCGTTCGATCCCCATCGGATTGGCGGCGATGGCCCAGCCGGTCTCGGTCTGCCACCAGTGATCGACGACTGGCACCTTCAGATGGCGCTGCGCCCATTCGATCGTGTCGGGATCGGCGCGTTCGCCGGCGAGAAAACAGATTCTCAGGTGGCGCAGATTGTAGTCCTGCACCAGTTCGCCCTTCGGATCGTCGCGCTTGATGGCACGCAGCGCGGTAGGGGCGGTGAAGAAGGACTTGACCCTGTTCTCGCTGATCACCCGCCAGAAGGTACCGGCATCGGGGGTGCCCACGGGCTTGCCCTCGAAGACCACGGTGGTGCAGCCGGCGATCAGCGGCGCATAGCAGATATAGCTGTGGCCGACGACCCAGCCCACATCCGAGGCGGCCCAGAACACCTCGGCCGGTTCCATGTCGTAGATGGCCTTCATCGTCCAGTTCAGCGCGACGAGATGGCCGGCGGTGGCGCGCACCACGCCCTTTGGCGCCCCGGTCGTGCCGGAAGTATAAAGGATATAGGCCGGATGATTGCCTTCGACGGGCACGCATTCCGCCGGCTCCACCCCGAACTGGAAGGCGTGCCAGGCGACGTCGCGCCCCTCGACCAGCTTGGCCACCTCCTGCTCGCGCTGAAGGATCACGCAGAAGTCGGGCTTGTGCCCGGCCATGTCGATGGCGGCATCGAGCAGCGGCTTGTAGTGCACGATCCGGTTCGGTTCGACCCCGCAGGAGGCGGCGATGATCGCCTTCGGCGTGCAGTCGTCGATCCGGACCGCCAGTTCCGCAGCCGCGAAGCCGCCGAAGACGACCGAGTGGATCGCGCCCAGCCGCGCGCAGGCCAGCATGGCCTCCAGCGCCTCGGGGACCATGGGCATGTAGATGATGACACGGTCGCCCTTGGTCACGCCCTTGGCGCGCAATGCGCCGGCAAGGCTTGCCACGCGCTTTTGCAGTTCCCGGAAGGTGATGCCGCGTTTCAGATGGGTGACGGGGCTGTCGTGGATGATGGCAAGCACGTCGCCGCGTCCGGCCTCGACATGGCGGTCGACGGCGTTCCAGCAGGTGTTCACCCTGGCATCGGTGAACCATTCGTAAAGAGGCGCACGCGAATCGTCCAGCGCGCGGGTCGGCGGTTCGATCCAGTCGATCTGTTCGGCCGCCCGCATCCAGAAGGCATCGGGGTCGGCTTTCCATTCGGCATAGGTTTCGGCATATCCCATTGCGCGGCCCTCCTCCAAAAGCGCGCCTTGTGTTACCGCGCCGGCCCGGGTCGCCGCAACTTTGTTACCGGCAACATCGGGGCTGCGGCCGGAAATATTTGCAGGAATTCGCGGATCCGGGTTGCGAATATTTGCAAAGCCAGGGACGCAGGAAATCAGGTCGCTAACCCGGGCCAAGTTTGCAAACCCTTGACCCGGGCGGCGCGACTCAGCCGTATTGCGACACTTCGGTCCCGGCGATGGCGGCCATGTTCAGCAGCCCCCGCGCGGTGATCGAGGGCGTCACCACATGGGCCTTGTTGCCCATGCCCATCAGGATCGGCCCGACCTCCAGGCCGGCGGCCTTCATCTTCAGGATGTTGCGCACCCCCGAGGCGGTGTCGGCCGAGGCGAAGACCAGGACATTCGCCGCACCCTCCAGCCGCCCGCCCGGCAGCAGGCGGTCGCGCAGCCCCTGGTCCAGCGCGGAATCGGCATTCATCTCGCCCTCGTAGATGAAATCGGGCTGGCGTGCGTCCAGCAGCGCCAGTGCGGCGCGCATCCGCTCGCCCGCGGGGGTGTCCATGTTGCCGAACTGGCTCTGGGTACAGAGCGCGATCTTCGGCTTCAGCCCAAAGCGGCGCACATGGCGGGCGGCCCCGATCACGGTTTCCATGATCTCCTGCGGGTTCGGCTCGGCATGGACATGGGTGTCGGCGATGAAAAGCGGGCCGTCCTCCAGGATCATCAGCGACAGGGCGCCCGCCGGCTGCAGCCCGTCGCGGGCCAGCACCTGGCGGATATAGTTCAGATGCCAGTGATATTGTCCGAAAGTGCCACAGATCAGGCTGTCGGCCTCGCCCCGTTGCACCATGACGGTCCCGATGGCGGTGGTGTTGGTGCGCATGACGGCGCGGGCGGTGTCGGGGGTGACGCCGCGGCGCGCCATCAGCTGCAAGTAGGTTTCCCAGTAGTCCCGGTAGCGGTGGTCGCTTTCGGGGTTCACGATCTCGAACTCGCGGTCCGGGCGGATCGGCAGGCCCGCGCGTTCGCAGCGGGTGGCGACGACTTCGGGGCGGCCGATCAGGATCGGCACCTCGGTCGTCTCTTCCAGCATCGCATTGGCGGCGCGCAGGACGCGCTCGTCCTCGCCCTCGGCAAAGACGATGCGGCGGCGGGCCAGCCGCGAGGCCTGAAAGACCGGCCGCATCAGCAGCGCCGATTTGAAGACCGAGCCATCAAGCCGGCGCTTGTAGGCGTCGAGATCGGGCAGGGGCCGCGTGGCGACGCCGGTTTCCATCGCCGCGCGTGCCACCGCAGTGGCGACGACGCCCATCAGCCGCGGGTCGAACGGCTTGGGGATCAGATAGTCGGCACCGAAACTCAGCGTCTCGCCGTGGTAGGCGGCGGCGGCCTCGGCGCTGGTCGTGGCGCGCGCCAGCGCCGCGATGCCCTCGATGCAGGCCAGTTCCATATCCTTGTTGATCGTGGTGGCACCCACGTCGAGCGCGCCGCGGAAAATGAAGGGGAAGCACAGGACGTTGTTGACCTGGTTGGGAAAATCGCTGCGCCCCGTGGCGATGATTGCACCCGGCGCGACCGAGCGCACCTGGTCGGGCAGGATCTCCGGCGTTGGATTGGCCAGCGCGAAGATGATCGGGTCGGGCGCCATCTTTGCCACCATCGCCGGCGTCAATACGCCGGGACCCGACAGGCCCAGGAAAAGATCGGCGCCGGCAATCACCTCGTCCAGCGTTCCCGGGGTGGTGCCCTGTGCGAAGGCGGCCTTCTGTGGCGTCATCTGATCGGCGCGGCCGTGGTAGACAAGGCCGCCCAGATCGCAGAGCCAGATGTTTTCCCGCCGGACACCAAGGTTGACCAGCATCTCGAGGCAGGCGATGCCCGCCGCGCCGCCGCCGGTCGAGACCACGCGGATCTGGTCGAACCGCTTCTTCGTCACGATCAGCGCATTGGTCGCTGCCGCGCCGACCACGATGGCCGTTCCGTGCTGATCGTCGTGGAAGACCGGGATGTTCATCCGCTCGCGGCACAATTGTTCAACGATGAAACAATCGGGTGCCTTGATGTCTTCCAGGTTGATCGCGCCGAAGGTCGGCTCCAGCGCGCAGACGATATCGGCCAGTTTCACCGGGTCCGGCTCGTTCAGCTCGATGTCGAAACAGTCGATATTGGCGAATTTCTTGAACAGGACGGCCTTGCCCTCCATCACCGGCTTCGATGCCATGGCGCCGATGTTGCCAAGGCCCAGCACCGCGGTGCCGTTCGAGACCACGGCAACCAGATTGCCGCGGGCGGTGTAGCGGCTGGCGGTGGCGGGATCGGCCTTGATCTCGAGACAGGCCTCGGCCACGCCGGGGGAATAGGCCAGCGACAGGTCGCGGCCGTTGGCCAGCGGCTTTGTCGCGCGGATCTCCAGTTTTCCGGGCTTGGGCAGCGCATGATAGTCCAGCGCCGCCTGTCGTGTCGCATTGGCATGTCCTTCGTCCATCGGACCCTCCCTCAACTGGTTCAGCGTTAAACCATTTTGCGAATCGCGCAAGCCGTGATCGCCGTTTCATCGCGCGATGGCTGTTTCGCGAAAAGCCGAAAACGCCGGCCCGGAACCCCGAAACGCCCGCTTGCGCGCCGGCGGCATTGCGCTAGACCTGCAACAGGGAAGAGAGAGCCATGACCGAGATCCGCGCCGAAATCCTGCTGCCCACCACCGACCTGCGCGCCGACCTGCCGTTCTTCACCGGGACGCTGAAGATGCGGCTGGATATGATCTATCCCGCCGACAATCCGCAGGTGGCGGTGGTTTCGGGCCACGGGCTGCGGCTGCGGCTGGATGCCGGGGCGCAGACCGCGCCCGGGCAGGTGAACATCTTCACCGATGGCGAATTTGCCGGCGGGTCCGGGGATGGACGCGAGATGGTCTCGCCCGGCGGCACCCGCGTGGTGGTGGACCGGCTGAACCCGCCGCTGGTGCTGCCGGCGACCGAACATGCCTTCGTCGTCCGCAGGCTGGCGGACCAGGCGCCCTGGGTGATCGGGCGGGCGGGGATGATGTACCGCGACCTGGTGCCGTCGCGCCTGGGGGGGGCGATGATCGCCAGCCACATCCGGGTGCCGGATGGCAAGGTTCCCGACATGGTGCATTTCCACAAGGTCGGCTTTCAGCTGATCTTCTGCGTCAGGGGCTGGGTCGATGTGCTGTACGAGGATCAGGGCGGGATCCGGCGGTTGCATGCCGGCGACTGTTTCATCCAGCCGCCGCAGATCCGCCATCGGGTGCTGGAATCGGGCGATGGGATCGAGGTGGTCGAGATCGGCGTGCCGGCCGAACATGTGACCGAGATCGACCATGCGATGACATTGCCCACGCCGCATTTCCGGCCTGAACGCGACTGGGACGGCCAGCGCTTCGTGCATGACGTGGGTGCCGAGGGCGTGTTCCGCCCGTTCCGCATCCCGGGTTTCGAGGCGCGCGACACCACGATTGCCGAGAATACCGGCGGCGTTGCCTCGGTCATGGTGGCGCGGCCGGTGCCGGGCGAAAGCGCGCCCTGGACGCGGCATTCCGGCGATATCCTCTTTTGCTTCGTGATGGCGGGCGGCATGACGCTGGAGGGCGAGGGCAAAGATCCCTACCGGCTGACCCCGGGCGATGCCTTCGTGATTCCGCCCGGAATGGCCACCCGCTATGCCGATCCGACGCCGGATCTGCAACTGATGGAGGTGACGCTTCCGGCAAACCCGCGAACCGAGGTGGTCTGACCGCAACCGGGCGGTGCCGCTGCGCGGCAAGCCGGCATCTCGCCTCTGGCGCAAGCGCCAACCGGCTCGGGTTTCCCCGGCGGCCAGGCCGCCGGGGCCGCGCGGGGCATTGCCGGCAGGACGAGGGGGCCGGCAGGACGAGGCGGGCCGGCGGCGCGGCGGGACGAGGGGCCGCGGGGCGGGGCGCAGAGGCTTGCGGCGGAGAGGGGTTCCGGTCACATTGCCGGCAGGAGAGGGAGACCCGCCGATGAGCCTGCTCGAAGCCGCGACCAAGGTGCGCGAAAACGCCTATGCCCCCTATTCCCGCTTCAAGGTGGGGGCTGCCCTGCGGGCGGCGTCGGGCGCGGTCTACACCGGCGTCAATGTCGAGAACGTGGCCTATCCCGAAGGTACCTGCGCCGAGGCCGGGGCGATCGCGGCGATGTGTGCGGCCGGCGAGCGGCAGATTGCCGAGATCGTGGTGATTGCCGACAGCCCCGAGCCGGTGCCCTGCTGCGGCGGCTGCCGGCAGAAGATCGCCGAATTTGCCGCGCCGGAGGTGCGTGTGACGATGGCGACGCTGGATGGCAAGACGCGCAGCGTGACGGTGGCGGAATTGTTGCCCGGGGTGTTTCGTGCTGCGCATATGGACCGGGCATGATTCCCGCGCGGCTGATTGCCACGATCCGCGATGGCGGCACGCCGCCCGCGGCCGATCTGGCGGAATTCGCCGCCGGCCTGGCCTCGGGTGCGGTCAGCGATGCGCAGGCCGGGGCCTTTGCCATGGCGGTGCTGCTGAAGGGCCTGTCGGAGGAGGGGCGGATCGCGCTGACCCGCGGCATGCGGGATTCGGGCAGGGTGATGACCTGGGATCTGCCGGGCCCGGTGGTCGACAAGCATTCGACGGGCGGGATCGGCGATAGCGTTTCGCTGCTGCTGGCGCCGGCGCTGATCGCCTGCGGCGCCTATGTGCCGATGATTTCCGGCCGCGGGCTGGGCCATACCGGCGGTACGCTGGACAAGCTTGAGGCGATTCCCGGATTGCGGACCCAGTTGACCGAGGCGGATATCCAGGCGCAGTTGCGGTATTGCGGCGGGGCGATCGTTGCGGCGACCGCCGATCTGGCCCCGGCGGACCGGCGGCTCTATGCCATCCGCGATGTGACCGGGACGGTCGAGTCGATCGACCTGATCACCGCCTCGATCCTGTCGAAGAAGCTGGCGGCCGGGCTGGAGGCGCTGGTCCTCGATGTCAAGTGCGGTTCGGGTGCGTTCATGAAGACGCCGGAGCGGGCCGAGGCCTTGGCGCGGTCGCTGGTGGCGGTGGCGCAGGGCGCGGGCTGCATGACCTCGGCGCTGATCACCGACATGTCGCAGCCGCTGGCCACTGCGGCCGGCAATGCGCTGGAGGTGATCGAGGTGATGGAGACCCTGACCGGCACCTCGGTGAACACCGCCCTTTGGGATCTGACGGTGGCCCTGGGCGGCGAGGTGCTGGCCATGGCGGGGCTTGCGGCGGATGTGGCCGATGGCGAGGCGCGGATCGCGCAGGCGCTGGAGGGTGGTGCGGCGGCCGACATGTTCGGCCGGATGGTGGCGCGGCAGGGCGGGCCGAGCGATTTCGTCGAGCGCTGGCCCGACCGGCTGCCGGCCGCGCCGGTGGTGGCCGAGGTGCCGGCGCTGGAGGACGGCCATGTCGTCGCCATCGATGGCGAGGCACTGGGCTTTGCCGTGGTGGGGCTGGGCGGCGGCCGCAGGCGCGAGGGCGACCGGATCAATCCTTCGGTGGGCCTGTCCGACCTGGCCGGTCTGGGTGAGGAGGCCGGGGTCGGCGTGCCGCTGGCGCTGGTGCATGCGGCGACCGAGGATGCGGCGGCAGAGGCGGTAAGGGCGGTCCAGGCGGCCTATCGGATCGGGCCGGGCGAGGTGGAGGAATTGCCCCTGGTGATGAAGAGGATCGGGTGATGGCGCGGGCTTTCCTGATCGTGATGGATTCGGTCGGCGCCGGGGGCGCACCGGATGCGGCCGAGTTCGGCGATGCCGGGGCGAACACGCTGGGTCATATCGCGCTGGCCTGTGCCGAGGGGCGCGCCGATATCGGGCGGCAGGGACCGCTGGCGCTGCCCAACCTCGATGCGCTGGGGCTTGGCGCGGCGGTGCGGCTGGCCTCGGGTGCGGCGATGCCGGGGTTTTCGGCCGAGCCGCGCGGTCTTTGGGGCGCAGCCGGCGAGATCTCGCGCGGCAAGGACACGCCCTCGGGGCATTGGGAACTGGCGGGGGTGCCGGTGCCCTGGGACTGGACCTATTTCCCCGATACCGTGCCGGCCTTCCCGCCCGAGATCGTGGCCGAGGTCTGCCGGCTGGCCGGGACCGCCGGCATCCTGGGCAATTGCCATGCCTCGGGCGTGCCGATCATCGCCGAGCATTGCGCGGCGCATCTGAGGACCGGCTGGCCGATCTGCTACACCTCGGCGGATTCGGTGTTCCAGATTGCCGCGCATGAAGAAGCCTTCGGGCTGGAGCGGCTGCTGCAGCTTTGTGCCGATCTGGCGCCGATGCTGCATGCGCGGCGTGTCGGCCGGGTGATCGCCCGGCCCTTCACCGGCAGTTGCGACGATTTCCGCCGCACCGCGCACCGCAGGGATTTTGCTATTGCGCCGCCCGCGCCCACGCTTCTGGACCGGGTGGCCGGGGCCGGGCGGGCCACCCATGCCATCGGCAAGATCGGTGACATCTTTTCGATGCGCGGCATCGGGAAGCTGTGGAAGGGTGACAGTGATTCTGAACTTTTCGAACATCTGGTGCATTTGGGGGGCGAGGCGGAGCCCGGATCCCTGACATTTGCGAACTTTGTCGAGTTCGACTCGCTCTATGGCCACCGGCGCGACACCGCCGGCTATGCCCGCGCGCTGGAATGGTTCGACGCCCAGCTGCCGCGGTTCCTGGCGCGGCTTGGTCCCGGCGATCTGGCGATCTTCACCGCCGATCATGGCAATGACCCGACCTGGCGGGGAACCGAACACACCCGCGAGCGGGTGCCGGTGACGGGCTGGGGGCAGGGCGAAAAGGCCATCGGCATCGTCGGTTTTGCCGATGTCGGCGCATCCGTCGCGGCGCATCTGGCGGTGGAACCGGCAGGGCCGGGGCGGAGCTTCCTGTGATCCGCCGATCCTGGGACGGGCGATGGCGTGGGCGCGCGGCCCCCACACCCCCGGGGTATTTTCATCAAGAGGAAGAGGCAAAGTGAGTGAGATCGCCGGGCTGCCGAAGGTGGAGTTGCACCTGCATCTGGAAGGGGGGGCGCCACCCGCCTTCATTCGCGGCCTTGCGGCCGAGAAGAAGGCTGATATCGCGGGTATCTTCGACGCGCGGGGCGGCTATGCCTATCGCGATTTCTGGCATTTCCTGAAGGTCTACGAGGCCGCGACCTCGGTCCTGCGCACGCCGGAGGACTATCGGCGGCTGACGCTTGCGGTGCTGGAGGAGAGTGCCGCAAGCGGTGTCGTCTACAGCGAAACCTTCCTGTCGCCGGACTTCTGCGGCGGCCGCGACCCGGGGGCCTGGCGCGAGTATCTGCTGGCGATCCGCGAGGCGGCCGGCGAAGCCGAGCGCAAGATGGGGATCACCCTGCGCGGCATCGTCACCTGCATCCGCCATTTCGGCCCGGAAAAGGCGCGCGAGACCGCGATCTGCGCGGCCGAAACGGCCGGCGACTGGCTGACCGGCTTTGGCATGGCCGGCGACGAGAAGATGGGAAAGCCGGGCGATTTCCGCTGGGCCTTCGACTGCGCCCGCGAGGCCGGCCTGCGCATCACGGTGCATTCCGGCGAATGGGGGGCGCCGGAGACGATTCGCGACACGCTGCACAGCCTGAACCCCGAGCGGCTGGGCCATGGCGTGCGTGCCATCGAGGATCTGGCGCTGGTCGACGAGCTGGCCGAGCGCGGCACGGTCCTGGAGGTCTGCCCCGGGTCGAACGTCGCGCTTGGCATCTATCCGGAGTTTCGTGCCCATCCCATCGCCGAGCTGGACCGGCGTGGGGTGAAGGTCACGATCTCGACCGACGATCCGCCGTTCTTCCACACCACGATGGCGCGGGAATACGAAGAACTGCACCGCGCCTTCGACTGGGACGAAGGCCAGTTCCTGCGGCTGGCCCGGCAGGCGCTTGACGCCGCCTTCTGCGACGCCGATACGAAGACCCGGATCGCCAAGAAGCTGGAGCGTTGAGCATGCTGGACCACCTGACCGTCGTTTCCCATCCGCTTGTCCAGCACAAGCTGTCGATCATGCGCGACAAGGAAACCTCGACCGCATCGTTCCGGCGATTGCTGCGCGAGATCAGCCTGCTGCTGGCCTATGAGGTGACGCGCGAACTGCCGATGACGACCGAGCGGATCGAGACGCCGCTCTGTGCGATGGATGCGCCGACGATCGATGGCAAGAAGCTGGCGCTGATCTCGATCCTGCGCGCCGGCAACGGGCTGCTGGACGGCATCCTGGAATTGATCCCCGCGGCGCGGGTGGGGTTCGTCGGCCTCTACCGCGATCCCGAGACGCTGCAGCCGGTGCAGTATTACTGCAAGCTGCCGGACCGGCTGGAGGAGCGGGTATCGATCGTGGTCGATCCGATGCTGGCGACCGGCAATTCCAGCGCGGCGGCGGTCGAGCTGCTGAAGAAGGCCGGCGCGCGGGAGATCCGGTTCCTGTGCCTGCTGGCGTCACCCGAGGGGATTGCCCGGATGAAGGCCGCGCATCCCGACGTGCCCATCGTCACGGCCGCCGTCGACAGCCATCTGGATGATCACGGATATATCGTTCCCGGCCTAGGGGATGCGGGCGACCGGATGTTCGGCACCAGATAAAGGACTGAGAGGCCGGGTTTGGCCTTTACTCGGAAACGGTCTTGTTCCAGAGTTGGCCCACGCTGCTTGGGGGTGGTGCATGTCTGGAAAAGTTCTGTCTGCCGCGGTTGTTGCGGCGGTCTTCGCGGCCTTGCCCGCATTCGCCGATCTCAAGGGCCCGGCCGAGTTGCCGCCGGCGGGCTATGCGGGTCAGCAATATGTCGACAGCCGGGGCTGCGTGTTCCTGCGTGCGGGCTATGGCGGCCAGGTGACATGGGTTCCCCGTGTCTCGCGCGACAGAAAGCAGCTGTGCGGCTATCCGGCCTCGGGCAAGCGTGTCGAAGTGGCCGAGGAGGCGTCGCCTGTGCCCGCGCCCGCCCCGGCCCCTGCGCCGAAGAAGGTGGTGATGGCGACGCCAGAGCCCGCCCCCGCGCCGGTCCACAAGACCGTGAAGGTGGAGCCGAAGTCGGTTGCCAAGGCGCCCAAGGTCGAGCGCCCCGTCACCGCGACCGAACGCGCGGCCACCGCCGCGGTCAAGGGCACCGTGGTCTCTGCCGGCGGGGCCGCGGGGTTCCGGCTGGCCTGCCCGGCCGACACGCCGGTTGCCCAGCGGTTCGAGATCTATGGCGGCGGCTCCAAGGTGCTGTGCACCCGGGGCGACGGCTCGCTGGAGGGGGCGAATTTCCCGCGGCTGATCGAAGGCAGCGTCGCGGGCTATCCGACGGGCTATGATGCCTATGTAGCGGCGGGCGCGGCCCCCGCGACCCCCGGGCCGGCCCCGGCGGCGGCGGCGGATGCCACCTATGTCGCCACCAAGGGCGGCGGCACGGTGAGGGTGGTCGAGGCGCCGGCGAAGGTTGCGAAATCGGCGAAATATCCGCCGGTGGCACCGCCGGCGGGCTACAAGGCGGCCTGGAAGGACGACCGGCTGAACCCGCAGCGCGGCAAGCAGACGGTCGAGGGCGTGATCGACCAGGACGAGATCTGGACCCGCACCGTTCCGGCCGAGTTGCGCGAGGACTGGGGCAAGCCCAAGGCGCCGCTGACCATCGTGGTGCGCAAGGCCGATGGGACGATGGTGGCGCATGACGGGGTGGTCGTCTCGACCAAGGGCGACGGATCGCGCGTGGTCAAGATCACCGGACCGGGCAAGGTGGTGACGAAATCGACCAAGACCGAACCCAAGGCTGTGGTGAAGACCGCGCCGGCCGCGACGGCCGCGGCCAAGGCCAAGGCCAAGCCCGTGGCAGGGGGGCGGCTGTTCGTGCAGGTGGGCAGCTTCGGCGTTGCCGCCAATGCCGATGGCACGGCGGCGCGGCTGAAATCCGCGGGCCTGCCGGTTGCGCGCGGCAAGGCGAAGGGCGGGGCGCTGACGGTGGTCTATGCCGGCCCCTTCGCCACGGCGGGCGAGGCCAAGGCAGCGTTGTCGGCGGCGCGCGGCATGGGCTTTGGCGACGCGCGGATCGTGCAATAACCCGGCTCAGCCGGCGCAGACCGATTGCAGCGCGATCCAGTCGGTGTCGGGAATAAGCGGGGTGGCGACCAGCCCCTTGTAGGGATCGCCCTCGATCAGGGCGGCGGTGCCTGTGCCAGAGGGATCGCGCCAGGTGGCGTAGGGGCCGAGCGGGATCTGTGCGTTGCGGAAGGCATCGATCAGCGCCCGGTCGGATGGTGCGGCGGCCGGCCGGTGGACCAGCGCCTCGCCATAGCCCGCCAGCGCCCCCTCGGGCAGGCGTCCCGAGGTCAGCAGGTCGAAGGTCGCCCGCAGCCCGGCGTGATCGAGGATCGCACGCATCGGATCGCTGGCGCGGGCGGCGACATCTTCGGCCAGGGCCGCGCCAGCCAGCGCCTCGGGGCCATCCGTCTCGATCAGGCTTTTCGGCAGCAGGATCAGCCCGCCCGGCAGATGCGCCGGGCGCATCAGGCCCTGGGGCAGGATGTAGAGGATCGGCGTGTCCTTCGGGCCGAAGATGCGTTCGGACAATGCGGCCAGCGCCGGCAGGCCGAATTCGCCGTCGCAAGGCGCCCCGGTCAGCCGGACCATGTCATCCAGCGCCGCCTGCCCGATCTCGGCCCGCTGCGCCGGCGGCACGACCGAGGCGGCATGAGAGACCAGCACCCGCGGCAGGACCAGCACCGCCACGGCCAGGATCGCGGCCACGGTGCCGCCGATCAGCACCCCGCGCAGCCGCCCCGGGCGCGGGCGCGCCGCGCGCACCGCCTGGGCCACCGTCATCAGCGCGGCCGCCATGTCGGGATCCTCGATCTCCAGTTCTTCCCAGCCATCTTCGGCTGGAGCGAACAGCGCGGGTTCGACTCCGGGGTTCACCCGACGCACGGCGGGCAGCGACCAATGGCCGACCACCTCGCCCGAACGCGGGTCGTTCAGCATCAGCGTCGCCTCGCCCATGCGGACGACGACCTCGCGTCGCTGGCCGTCCGGTTCGCCGCGCCAGAGGCCCGTGCTTTCCAGCCGCTGGTATTTCTTCAGCGCCGTTCCTGGCTTGTCGGTCAGTCTCATGCGCGCGACCTTAGCCGGGCCATCCGCCCGCCACAACGGCCAGCAGTGGGCGCCACGCCGGCTGGACCGGATCGCGGGCGGCCGGCGTGGCGCCCACTGCTGGCCGTTGTGGCG
>JACSRN010000034.1 GCA_014879735.1 Paracoccaceae bacterium | reverse complement strand
AGATGTGTATAAGAGACAGTCGAAAGCCTGGCGCTCGATGCCGGCATCACCTATCTCGACAACGAACCGCTGGGCCGCGTCACGCGCGTGCCGGTCTATACCGAATACTACCGCTTCCTCTGCACTGCGCAGTCGCCGCTTGCCACGCGCGCCCGCGTCACCTGGGCCGAGGCCTCCGAGGTGCCGCTCTGCCTTCTGACCGGCGACATGCAGAACCGGCGCATCCTGAACCAGCACCTGACGGCGGCGGGGGCGCAAACCGCCGCCCGCGTCGAATCGAACTCGACCATCGCGCTCCTCGCCCATGTCCAGACCGGCGCCTTCGCCAGCATCATGCCAAAGCGCATGGCCGAGATGCTGGCCTGCGGCGAGCGGCTGATCGCCATACCGCTGGTCGAGCCCGAGGCCGAGCATCAGGTGGGGCTGATCGCCGCGCGCCACGACCCACAGACCCCGGTCCTTTCGGCCCTGATCGAGGATGCACAGCGGCTGGGCCGCAGCACGGTCCGATAGGTCGATAGGCAAATCCTATCAAACAACGGCAATTCCAAATTGATTTCCCTATCAAGCGGCGTAATCTGCCGGCGATGCCAGCAAAGGGCCGCCCGCATGCCAGATTCCGCCGACCTTGAACCCCGCGTCAGGGAAATCCTCGACGCGCATAGCGGCGTCGAGGGCGCGTTGCTTCCCATCCTGCACGCCGTACAGGACGCCTTCGGATATGTCCCCGAAGAGGCCCTGCCGCTGATCGCGGCCGATCAGACCCTTTCAAAGGCCGAGGCCTATGGCGTCCTGACCTTCTACCACGATTTCCGCACCCGGCCCGCCGGCCGGCATGTGCTGAAACTTTGCCGGGCCGAGGCCTGCAAGGCCATGGGCGCCGACCGGCTCCATACCCAGATCCGCACCAAGCTGGGCATCGACTGGCATGGCACAACGGCCGATGGCCGGATCACGCTGGAACCCGTCTTCTGCCTGGGGCTCTGTGCCAACGGCCCGTCGGCGATGATCGACGGCCGCGTTGTCGGCCGGCTCGACACCGCAAAATTCGACGCCATCGTCGGAGGGCTCGAATGATGAAGGTCTGGATTCCCCGCGACGCCGCAGCCAGGGCCCTTGGCGCCGAGGAGGTGGTGGCCGCGCTGCGCGCCGAAGCCCGGCGCCGCGGCGCCGATCTGACGCTGGTCCGCAATGGCAGCCGCGGCATGCTGTGGCTGGAACCGCTGGCCGAGGTCGAGATCGACGGCATCCGCCATGCCTTCGGCCCGATGACGCCCGAAACCGTGGGCCAGTTGTTCGACGGCGGCGCGCTGGCGCTGGGGCCGACCGAGGATCTGCCCTGGATGAAGGCGCAGACCCGGCTGACCTTCGCCCGGGTGGGCGTCATCGACCCGCTGTCCTTTGCCGAATTCCGCAGCCATGGCGGCCTTGCCGGCCTGACCCGCGCGCTGGCCATGGATGGCGCCGCCGTCGTAGCCGAAGTCACCGCCTCGGGCCTGCGCGGCCGCGGCGGCGCCGGTTTTCCCACCGGCATCAAGTGGAAGACGGTCCATGACGCCGCGGGCGCGCGCAAATACATCGTCTGCAATGCCGACGAGGGCGACAGCGCGACCTTCGCCGATCGCATGATCATGGAAGGCGATCCCTTCACCCTGATCGAGGGCATGGTGATCGCCGGTCTGGCCGTTGGCGCGACCACGGGCTTCATCTATTCCCGCTCGGAATATCCCGATGCCAATGCCGCGATGGCCGAGGCGTTGCAAATCGCCCGGGACGAGGGATTGATCGGCCCCTCCGTCCTCGGCTCGGGCCGCGCCTTCGATCTGGATCTGCGGATCGGTGCCGGCGCCTATGTCTGTGGCGAGGAGACCGCCCTGCTGAACAGCCTGGAAGGCAAGCGCGGCGTGGTGCGGGCAAAACCGCCTCTGCCGGCGCTGCAGGGCTTCATGGGCCGGCCGACCGTGGTGAACAACGTCATTTCCCTGGCCTCGGTGCCGGCGATCCTGGCCCAAGGCGCGGCAGCCTATGCCGCGCTGGGCATCGGGCGGTCGAAGGGCACGATCCCGCTGCAGATCGCCGGCAACGTCCGCCGTGGCGGGCTGTTCGAGGCGGCCTTCGGCCTGTCGCTGGGCCAGATCGTGAACGAGATCGGCGGCGGCACCGCCAGCGGCCGCCCCGTCAAGGCGGTACAGGTCGGCGGCCCGCTCGGTGCCTATCTGACGCCGGGGCAGTTCGACCTGCCCTTCGGCTATGAGGAATACGCAGGCCAGGATGCGCTGATCGGCCATGCCGGGCTGACCGTTTTCGACGACAGCACCGACATGCTGGAAATGGCGCGCTTCGCCATGGAATTCTGCGCCATCGAATCCTGCGGCAAATGCACACCGTGCCGCATCGGCGCCGTTCGGGGGGTGGAAACGCTGGACCGCATCGCCCGCGGTGACGCGGATGCGATTTCGCTTCTGACCGATCTTTGTGCTACGATGAAGGCCGGCTCGCTTTGCGCGCTGGGCGGCTTTACCCCCTATCCCGTGCTGTCCGCCCTGACCCATTTCCCCGGCGACTTCTTGCGCGCCAGGGAGGCGGCCGAATGAACAGAACGGACCGGCACGAATCTTCGGCGGATTTTGCCCGGCTTGCCCGAAAAATCCGGACACGCGACATCCTGACCCTTTCGCAGAGGCCCGCATGAAGGACTTCATCATCCCCGACCGCGACTTCGGCACCCCTGCGGCAAAGTCGAAGCAGATGGTCACGCTGGAAATCGACGGTTTCGCAGTGACGGTGCCCGAAGGCACCTCGATCATGCGCGCCGCGGCCGAGATCGGCATCCCGGTGCCGAAGCTTTGCGCCACCGACAGCGTCGAGGCCTTCGGCTCCTGCCGGTTGTGCCTGGTCGAGATCGACGGCCGCGCCGGCACCCCGGCTTCCTGCACCACGCCCGTGGCGCCGGGGATCAAGGTCCACACCCAGACCAGCAAGCTGAAACAGCTGCGCCGCGGCGTGATGGAACTTTACATCTCGGATCACCCGCTGGACTGCCTGACCTGTGCGGCCAACGGCGATTGCGAGTTGCAGGACATGGCCGGCGCCGTGGGCCTGCGCGACGTGCGCTACGAAGCGCCGCGCGATGGCGCCATGGTCACGCATTTCCGCACCCGCAATATCGGCGGCGAGGTCAATCCCGACTGGCAGCCCAAGGACGAATCGAACCCCTATTTCACCTATGATCCGGCGAAATGCATCGTCTGCAGCCGCTGCGTGCGCGCCTGCGAAGAGGTGCAGGGCACCTTCGCCCTGACCATCTCGGGCCGGGGCTGGGACAGCCGCGTTCATGCCGGGCTGAAGGACGATACCTTCCTGACCTCGGATTGCGTGTCTTGCGGTGCCTGCGTGCAGGCCTGCCCGACCGCGACGCTGACCGAGAAGTCGGTGATCGAGATCGGCACCCCCGACCGCACCGTCATCACCACCTGCGCCTATTGCGGCGTCGGCTGCCAGTTCAAGGCAGAGCTGCGCGGCGACGAGCTGGTCCGCATGGTGCCCTACAAGCTGGGCAAGGCAAACCGCGGGCATTCCTGCGTCAAGGGCCGCTTCGCCTGGGGCTATGCCGCGCACAAGGATCGCATCCTCAATCCGATGATCCGCGACAGGATCACCGATCCCTGGCGCGAGGTTTCCTGGGCCGAGGCGCTGGAATTCGCCGCCGCACGCATGAAGGCGATCCAGAGCCAATACGGCCGCCAGTCGATCGGGGTGATCACCTCGTCGCGCTGCACCAACGAGGAAACCTACCTCGTGCAGAAGCTGACCCGCGCCGTGTTCCGCAACAACAACACCGACACCTGCGCCCGGGTCTGCCATTCGCCCACAGGCTATGGCCTTGGGCAGACCTTCGGCACCAGCGCCGGTACGCAGGACTTCGATTCGGTCGAACAGTGCGACGTGGCGCTGATCATCGGTGCAAACCCGCATGCCGCGCATCCGGTCTTTGCCAGCCGGCTGAAAAAACGCCTGCGCGAGGGCGCGAAGCTGATCTTGGTCGACCCGCGCCGGACCGAGATGTTCGAAGGCCCGCATTTCCGCGCCGCCCATCATCTGGCGCTGACGCCCGGCACCAATGTCGCCGTGGTTTCGGCACTGGCACATGTGATCGTGACCGAAAAGCTCTATGACGAAGACTTCATCCGCAGCCGCTGCAGCTGGGATGAATTCGCCGATTATGCCGAATTCATCAGCGAGGCACGGCATTCTCCGGAGGCCGTCGAGGCGATGACCGGCGTTCCGGCCGAGGAAATCCGCGGCGCAGCCCGGCTTTACGCCACCGGCGGCAATGCGGCTATCTATTACGGCCTTGGCGTGACGGAACATTCCCAAGGCTCGACCGCGGTGATCGGCATCGCCAACCTGGCCATGCTGACCGGCAATATCGGCCGGCCGGGCGTGGGGGTGAACCCGCTGCGCGGCCAGAACAACGTGCAGGGCTCTTGCGACATGGGGTCCTTCCCGCATGAATTGCCGGGCTACCGCCATGTGAAACACCCCGAAGTGCGGGCGATCTACGAAAACCTCTGGGGTGTCGAGATCGACCCGGAGCCCGGGCTGCGCATCCCCAACATGCTGGATGCGGCGGTGGAGGGCACGTTCAAGGGCCTGTACTGCCAGGGCGAGGACATCCTGCAATCGGACCCCGATACCAAGCATGTCGCGGCGGGCCTTGCGGCAATGGATTGCGTCATCGTCCACGACCTGTTCCTGAACGAGACCGCGAATTACGCGCATGTGTTCTTCCCCGGCTCATCCTTCCTTGAGAAGGACGGGACCTTCACCAATGCCGAGCGGCGCATCAACATGGTGCGCAAGGTGATGGCGCCGAAACAGGGCTATGCCGACTGGGAAGTGACCCAGATGTTCGCCAATGCCATGGGCGCCGACTGGGGCTACACCCATCCCGCGCAGATCATGGACGAAATCGCCATGACGACGCCCAGCTTCGCGGGCGTCACCTATGACCGCATCGACGAACTCGGCTCGATCCAGTGGCCCTGCAACGAGAAGGCGCCGGAGGGTACGCCGGTGATGCACATCGACAATTTCGTCCGCGGCAAGGGCAAGTTCATCCGCACCGAATATATCGCGACCGACGAAAAGAGCGGCCCGCGCTTCCCGCTGCTGCTGACGACCGGACGGATCCTCAGCCAGTACAACGTCGGCGCACAGACCCGGCGCACGGCGAATATCGCCTGGCACGATCAGGATCTGCTGGAAATCCACCCGCACGACGCCGAGAACCGGGGCATCCGGCAGGGGGATTGGGTGCGACTGGCCAGCCGTTCGGGCGAAACGACGCTGCGTGCCGACATTACCGACAAGGTGTCGCCCGGCGTGGTCTACACCACCTTCCATCACCCCGACACCCAGGCGAACGTCATCACCACCGATTTCAGCGACTGGGCAACCAATTGCCCGGAATACAAGGTGACGGCGGTCCAGGTTTCGCCCTCGAACGGGCCAAGCCAGTGGCAGGAGGACTATGCCGAGCAGGCACGGCAATCGCGCCGCATCCTTCCGGCAGCCGAGTGATGCAGGGTGCCCGGCCGGCACCGCGCCTTGTCTTCGGCGCGCGGATCGAAACCGGGGACCGCACGCTTCCCGAGGAAACCGCGGTCGCGCTGTCGTTCAATGGCACGACCCAGGCGGTGATGATGGCCACACCCGCTGATCTGGTCGATTTCGCCTATGGTTTCGCGCTGACCGAAGGCATCGCCACACCGCGGGAGGTGGAGGAGGTGACGGTCGTTCCGACCGACCGCGGGATCGATGTGCAAAGCTGGCTGGTGCCCGCCGCCGAGGCGCGGCTGGCGCAACGCCGACGCAGCATGGCGGGGCCGGTGGGCTGCGGTCTTTGCGGCCTCGATTCGATCGACCAGGCGCTGCGCGAACCCGCGCCAGTGCCAGCCAGCACCTTCCGCATGACACCGGCGCAGGTGAACGCGGCGATTTCCGCGCTGCCGCATCACCAGCCGCTGCACGACAGCACCCGCGCCGCCCATTGTGCCGGTTTCTGGGCGGGGGAGATGCTGGTCACGCGCGAGGATGTGGGCCGTCACAACGCGCTGGACAAGCTGGCCGGCCATCTGATTCGCACCCCCCACCCCGAGGGTGCCGTGGTGCTGACCAGCCGCGTCTCGATCGATTTGGTGCAGAAGGTGGCCGCGCTGGGCGTGCCGCTGATGATCGCCGTCTCCGCACCCACCGCCGATGCCGTTGCCCTGGCGGACCGTCTGGGCATCACGCTGATCGCCTTCGCCCGTCCCGACAGGTTCGAGCTTTTCACCCATTCAGACCGTCTGACGACGGAGGTGCCACATGTCAGCTGACAAGATCGTTCACATGGCAAACCAGATCGCCTTGTTCATGGAATCGAAACCCCATGACGAGGCGGTCACGGGTTTTGCAAACCACATCAATGACTTCTGGGAACCGCGCATGCGGATCCAGTTGTTTTCCCTGCTTGACCGCGGCGGCCAGGGCCTGCGTCCGCTGGTGATCCAGGCCGCCGGGCTGATCAGGCGCCCTCAGACTGCCTGACACGCTTCCATTGCTCGTGGCCGCCGTCCTGCGCCAGCCTGATATAGGTGAAGACGCCTACCAGGAAGGCCGCCGCCGCCAGCACAAGGGCGACGATCACATCATCGCTGTTCCCCGGCTCTGCCGCTAGCGCGAGATAGCCGAAGGCCCAGAAGCCGGACCAGCTTATGACGCAGACGATCGCGACCAGTTTTCTCATTCATGTCCTCCTGAACCCGATAGATGGGTTTCGGCGGCATGTTAGCGGGGAAATTCGCCGTGTCGCGGCAAATCGTCACTGCGGCAAAGCGACAGGGCCCTGCCTTGCCGCGCCGGGCCAGGCGACGCCCGGACCGCGCCGCCACGACCCCGCAGGCAGGACACCGGGTCGATGATGGCAGGCGGTGCCGGGACGGCGGACCGGGAACCAGGCCGATCCGCCGGCGTCAGGGCCGGGCTGGGCGTTGTGCCGGGGACCGCTACCGCGGCCCCCCCGCGGTCAGGCATCCACGCCGCGCCGCGCCATCCGCATCGCGCGCCGCCGTTCCATCGCATCGGCAAGGGTCTCGCCCGCCTGCACCTCTGGCGCGGCGGCCGGCCGGGCCGGTGCCGCGGCAGCGGCAGCGGCAGCGGCGGGCGGTGCCAGGTTTTTCGGCCCCTCGATATGGGCCGCCAGCGCCGACAACACCGGAAAGCGGAAGATGTCGGTGATCGAGATCCTGGTCGCGCCCAGCCTGTCACGGATTTCCCGATGCGCCTGCACGGCCAGCAGCGAATGCCCGCCCAGCGCAAAGAAATTGTCCTTCGCGCCTACCTTTGGCACCCCCAGCACCCGTTGCCAGATCGCGGCAAGCTGGGCCTCGACCCCCTCGACCGGCGCATCGAAGGCGGCGGGCGTGGCGACCCGGGCCTGCGGTGCCGGCAGGGCCTTGCGGTCGACCTTGCGGTTGGGCGTCAGCGGCATGGTGTCGAGCGTCACGAAATGCGCCGGCACCATGTGTTCGGGCAATTCCGCCATCAGCGCCGCCCGCACTGCGGGTTCCGCCGCCCGGCCGGTCAGATAGGCCACCAGCCGCAGATCGCCCGGCACATCCTCGCGCGCCAGAACCACGGCCTGCGTGACGCCCGGCTGGCGTTCCAGAACCGCCTCGATCTCGCCCAGTTCGATCCGGTAGCCGCGCAGCTTGACCTGATGGTCGGTGCGGCCGATGAAGTCGATCTTGCCATCGGCCCGCTGCCGCACCAGATCGCCGGTACGGTACATCCGCCCGGCGTGGAACGGGTTGGTCCGGAAGCGCTCGGCCGTCAGCCCGGGCTGCTGCCAGTATCCGCGCGCCACGCCCTCGCCGCCGATCCACAATTCGCCCTCGACCCCCGGCGCCACGGGTTCGCCATCGGGATCGAGGACATAGAGCTGCTGGTTCGCCAGGGCCCGGCCAATATTGGTGACGGGCTCGGCCTCCTCCACCGTTTCGACCGAAGACCAGATTGTCGTCTCCGTCGGACCGTACATGTTCAGCAGCCGCTTCACCCCGGCCCGGCGCAGATCCGTGACCAGCGCTCCGGACAGGGCCTCGCCGCCCACCATCATGGTCTCGACCCGACCCAGCGACATCCGGCTGTCATCATTCATGGCCAGCATCCGCGCCATCGAAGGCGTGCATTGCAGATGCGTCACACCATGGCGCAGGATCTGGGCCGCGATCGAGAAATCGTCCTCTTCCACACCGCCGCCGGCATTCGCCCGCCGCACCACCTCGGCCAGCGGCCAGAAGCCCTCCATGACCTTTTCCGGCGCAATGCCATAGTCGATCAGGCAGGCCACCTCGTTCACGCCGATGCGCTTGAGCAGCTCCACCCGCGCCAGCGCATCCTCGACCGTACCGAACAGCCCGGAATCCTCGAAATAGCGCTGGAAGGCAAAATCGAGAATCGCGCCGCTTTCCTCGGCCGAAAGCGTGCGTAGGTCGATGTCCATCGGATTGGTGACGCCGGCCGGCTTCTTGAACGCCGGGAAAGCCCAGGCATATTGCTTGACCAGCCCCACGGCGGCACCGAGATAGGCCTTCATCGGCCCTTCCGCCACGCGGCGGACCTGATCGCGATCGCGGCCGACATAGGTGTGCAGCATCAATGCGACCTGTCCGGCCTCGGGGTCATGGCCGGCCTTGGCCCGCGCCTCGCGATACAGCTTGATCTTTCCCGCCACCTCGTCGACCGACTGGCCCAGCAGGTGGGTCAGCACATTGGCACCCATCTCGCCCGCCTCGCGCCAGGTTTCGGGGTTCCCGGCCGTCGTCACCCAGAGCGGCAGTTCCTTCGAAACCGGCCGGGGCTGGGTCTTCACCGTAAACAGGCTGCCGTCGGCCTTGGGAAAATCCACCCCCTCGCCGCGCCACAGCCTGCGGATCTGCTCGGCCGCCTCATACATCGCGGCCTTGTTCTTCGGCGGCGTGTTCTCGGGTCGCAGGACAAAGTCCTCGGGCTGCCAGCCCGAGGCGATGGCCAGCCCGGCGCGCCCATCGGTCAGATTGTCGATGACCGCCCATTCTTCGGCCACGCGGGCCGGATGATGCAGGGGCACAACGCAGGACCCCGCGCGCACGCCGATGTTCTTCGTGATTGCCGCCACCGCCGCGCCCGTGACCGCGGGGTTGGGATAGGGCCCGCCGAAGGCATGGAAGTGCCGCTCCGGCGTCCAGACGGCGGTAAAGCCGTGGGTATCGGCAAAACGCGCGCCTTCCAGCAGAAGTTCGTATTTTTTCGGCCCGACACCGTCGTCGTTACCCCAGAAATAGATCGAAAAATCCATCTTGCGGGCCGAAGCGATCCGTCCCGAAGACACCAGCGCGCGGGTCTCGTCCGACGAGATCACCACCTTGAAGCCGCGGGCAAGGGTCCAGAACAGTTCCAGCACCGAGATGTCGAACGACAGCGAGGTGACGGCAAGCCAGGTGCCCGGCGCGGTACCGATGCGGTCGTCCATGCCGGTGAAGAAATTCGCGACATTGCGGTGCTCGACCATCACCCCCTTCGGCCGCCCGGTCGAGCCGCTGGTGTAGATCATATAGGCGATATCGTCCGGGCCGACACCGCTGTCAGGGTTCGTCACCGGCGCCGTACCCAGCCGGCCATCGGTGTCGAGCTCCAGAAGCTGCACATTCCCCGGCATGCGCGCAGCCAGGGCGGATTGTGTCACGATGACCGGGCAGGCGCTGTCCTCGGCGAAAAGCGCCAGCCTTTCGGCAGGATAGGCCGGGTCCATCGGGACATAGGCGCCGCCCGCCTTCTGGATCGCCAGCGCGCCGATCACCAGATCGGGGCCGCGGCGGGTGGACAGGCCGACCAGCGTGCCGGGCCCGACGCCCATGCCGCGCAGCACATGCGCCGCGCGGTTGGCCCGCTCGTTCAACTGGGCATAGCTCAGCCGGGTGCCCTCGAAAGCCAGCGCCGGGGCATCCGGCGTCTGCGCCGCCTGGGCCTCGAACGCGGTATGGACCATCACACCGCGGTCATGCGCCTTTTCCGTCGCATTCCAGCGGAAGAGCGCAGTCTCGCGCTCGTCCGGGGTCAACCCGGGCAGATCGGCCAGGTCGGTGTTCGCCGCCGCCGCAGCAAGCGCATCGGCAATGAAGGCAAGGCGCGCAGCCAGCCGTTGCGCTGCCTCCGGCGCCAGCCGGGCCGCGTCGTAATGCATCCGGCCCGGCGCCAGCGTCACCACGCTGCCCCCGACCGGCACCCCGTCGGACAGGGCAACCGGCGGCACCTGCAGCGCGGCAAGGCGGCTGTCGCGCGTCATCAGATCACGCGGCCAACCCGTAGCCGGCGCCGCCAGCACCTGCGTGACCGCCGCCATGGTGGCACCGACCGGACCGGCCTTCACCCGCAGCGGCTCCCACGCCGCCAGATAGCCGGGCAGTCCCGGCGCCGCGCGAGCCAGATCCGCCGCCTCGCCCCCCAGCGCCCGCAGCGCGGCCAGGGCGAGTGCGGCGGCCCCATGGGCCGGCAGTGCGATGTCATGCCAGTCTTCCGTCCGGTCCGTCCCGCCCGCGGCAAGGCGCAGTGGTGCAAGTCCGGCCAATGCCTTGCGCAGCGCGCCTTCGCGCGGGGCCACCGCCGCCAGCGCCGCCGTCAGCTGCGAGGCCTCTTGCGCCGTCAGCAATGGCAGCGCGGCGACCTTCACCATCGACGGGCAGACGGGCAGCCCTTTCGCCTGGCAGGACAGCCGGTTCAGCCGCACGGCCCCGGTCGCGCAGGCGACCACCAACCCTTCGGGCGAGGCGGACAGCACCGTCCCCGGCGCGCCCGCACCTTCAGCCGGATCGGCCGTGCCGACGTTCAGAACCTGCGTCCCGGTATCAATCTTGGCCGTGGTCAGCGGGTTCCAGTAGCGGCCGTGATCCAGCGCGCGCACCAGCCGCACCACAGCCTCGGCGGGCTGGTCGAAGTCGATCCGCCCCATGGCCGCGGGCCGGTCGGCCCGCAGATGCAGATGCCGTGGCCCCTGGGCCTGCGGGCGCGGCGCGATGCCGGCCTCGATCTGGGCCACCACCGCCGGAAAACTCTCCAGCCCCGCCTCGAAGCAGCGGGTATTCAGCGTCAGCGCGGTTTCGCCGGGCGCGATGTCGAACCGGCGCTCCTCGAGAACGCGGCCTTCGTCCACCCCGCCCTCGATCAGATGCCAGGTGATGCCATGGCCTGTCTCACCCGCCAGCAATGCCCAGACCGGCGCATTCAGCCCCGCATGGGCCGGCAGCGGCCCGTCATGGAAGTTCACCGCCCCCATCCGCGCGCGGGCCAGCAGGCCGGGCGGCAGGACCGTCAGGTTCGCCACCGAAAACAGCCAGTCCGCCGCCGGAAGATCTGCGCCGTAACCTGCCACCGTCAGGCCGCGCCCCTCGGCCCAGCGCCTGACCTCGGGCGCGCGGCTGACGACGGCGGCGATGGAATGACCACGCGACAGCAGGATTTCCCCGCACTGGCTGGTCAAGCTCTCATTGCCGATCAGGATCGCCGAAAAAGCCGAAAAACTCATGATTCACGTCCTTTCCCCGCGATTGCGGGGCCAATGGAGGGGTGCGCGTTCCCGTGGGTTCGAAAGGCGTGGCGCAGGTGATGCGCCATCAGGTCGCGCAGATAGAACGGCGGATCCTGCCGGTCCCTGCGCTGAACCATCAGCCGCAGCCGCCACAGCCCCCCGGCCGCCACTGCGGCCAGGGTTGCAAGGGCGGCGGTCGCGCGGCCGTGGTTCTTGGTAAAGTAATGCAACCGCGAATCGAGCCAGAAGTCCGGAATCCGCGTCCAGGTCTTCATCCCGGTCGAGGCCGAGCCGATATGCGCGACCCGGCTTTCCACCACGTAATCGGTGGGCCAGCCCGCCAGCGCCGCACGACGGCACAGGTCGGTTTCCTCGAAATACAGAAAGAAGGTCTCGTCAAAGAGGCCAACCCGGTCCAGCACATCCTGCCGCATCATCAGGCTGGCGCCGGCCAGCCAGTCGACCCGGGTCGTCTGCTCGGGGATCGGTCGCGCCACAACCCAGCGCGACAGCAGGCGCGACACCAGACCCAACCGCAGGTTGCCCTCGAACTCGGACGCAACCGAGGGGAAGCGAAAGGCGGTGCAATGCGGCGCGCCCTCGGGCCCGTGGATATGGCTGCCGGCAAAGCCGGTGGCGGGATGCTGTTGCAGATGCTGCAGCAGCGCGCGGATCGCCTCCCTTGCGGGAAAGGCGTCGGAATTCAGCAGATAGACGTAGTCGGGCTTCGATCCGTCGGGCAGGCCGGCGCGGATTCCATGGTTGTTTCCCGCGCCGAAACCGCCATTGCGGCCCGATTGCAGCACGCGCACCTGTTGCGGCCCGCGATCCCAGCCGCGCGCGATCACCTCGGCCGCCAGCCGCTCGAACGAGCCATCGCCCGATGCATTGTCGACGATCACCAGCGCGCCCTCGATCCCCTCCAGTGCCACCATCGCGGCTTCGGCCGAGCGCAGCGTCATCTCCGGCGTGCGCCAGTTCAGGATCACCGTCAGAAGTTTCGGCATCGCCTTCATGCCGCCGCCGTCGCCATCGGGATCACCCGGGGCGCCGATCCCTCTGCCGCCGCGATTGCGGTCTTCAGCCGCGCCGCCATGACCCGGACATTCGGTTCCAGCACCATCGAATCGTGGTCTCCCGGCACCTCGATCACCTCCAGCTGCGGTGCAAAGGGCGTAAGCTGGTTGTCGGCAAAGACATATTCCTTGGCCCGGCTGACCCAGCGCGCCCCCGATACCTTCCAGTGCAGATCAAGCGGCGGACGGAACAGGAGGGTGGCCCCCGCACGCCGGGCAAGCGTGAACCCAGGCAGCGCGGCGCGGAAGGCGGCCTCGATGGCTGCGTTGTGGAACCCGCCCTCGCCGGCCTGTGCCGGTGTCTGGCCCTGTTGCCGCTTCCAGTCGCGTCGCGCCCGCGCCCATTCGACCAGATAGCCCGGCCCCCTGGCCCGCAGTTCGGCGAATTTGATCAGCGCCTTGTCCAGCCGCGTCAGCGCAGGCCGCATCGGCAACGGCGTATCGAGCAGCGTCAAGAGCGACACCACCTCGCCGGCCTCTTCCAGTTGCCGCGCCATTTCCCAGGCGATCAGCCCGCCGCCCGAAAAGCCCCCGATCAGGTAGGGGCCATGCGGCTGCACCTGCCGCACCTCGGCGATATAATCCCGCGCGGCATCGGCAAAGCTCTGGTGCGGCCTGTCGTCGCCATGAAGACCGCGGGCCTGAAGGCCATAGAACGGCCGGTCATGGCCCACAAGCTGCGCCAGATGCCGCAGGTTCAGGACATTGCCGAACATGCCGGCCACCAGAAAGAACGGCGCCTTCGGCCCGCCTTCGCCCTGATGCATCGGCACGAGATGGGTGAACCGCCGCTGTGGCCGGGCCGCTACCGGCGCGCCGGGCTGCGCCGCCGTCTCGGGCACGCCGCCGGTTTGCCCAGCGATCAGCGCGGCGCAGGCGGCAATGGTCGGCGCCTCGAACAGGATCGAGATCGGAAATTCCACCCGGAAGGCCTTTTTCACCATGGCGAACAGGCGCACGGCAATCAGCGAATGACCGCCGAGGTCGAAAAAGCTGTCCTCCATCCCCACCTGCCCGACGCCGAGAAGCTCCTGCCAGAAGCCGGTCAGCGTCCGTTCGATGTCGTTTCGTGGGGCGACATAATCGGTGTCGAGGTCCGGGCGCGCGAAGCTGGCACCCTCGGGGCGGGCAGCCTCGGCCACGGCCGCGGTCTGGCGGATCAGCATCGGCAGGTCGAGCGACGAGACAATCACCTGCGCCGCCGGCAGCATCAGCGCACGGGAAAAAGCCTCGGCCCCCTCCTCGGGGCGGATGCCCTGGCGGAAGGCCGCCAGCAACCGCTCTTCGGCCGGGGACATCGGCTTTTCCGCACCCTCGTCAAACTCCAGCCCCCGCGGGTCCGGCGCCGGGAAGGCAAGCGTGCCATCCAGCCGGCGAACGGTGAAGCCCGAGATCTCGACGCAGACCTCGCCCGATGGCGTGGCAAGGGTGATGTCGAAGACCGCAGTCGCCCGGTCGGCAGTATTGGTCGCGGCATTGCGGATGTGGCTGACGATGTCGGCCGGAACCGGGCGCCAGACCTCCATCCGGGCATAGGAGACCGGGACCCACAGGTGATCGTTGCGATAGCCGGCGATCAGCCCCATCGCCCAGCCGGTTGCCAGATCCATCAGCGCGGGGTGCAGCCGCCAGCCCTGCGCCGGTTCGGCGGCAAAGGCCGCAGGCAGCCGCAGCCGCGCCAGACCCTCCGTTGCCCCCTGGGTCCGGCTGGCCAGAACGCGCCAGCGCGGACCAAAGGCCAGATGCACCTCTTGCGGGCTGACCAGCCCATTGCCGGCCTCTGGCGCGGGAAGACGCGCGGCGATGGCCAGCGGGTCTATTCCCGGCGCCGGCGAGGCCAGCGGCAGAAGGCGCGCGGTCGCATGGGTCTGCCAGCCGCGGCGCCCCTGGGCGGCAACCTCGGACTGCACCTCGAACCCATAGCCCTCGTCGCTGCGGGTCAGCCGCACCCGGACGGGGCGGCGTTCGCCATCGGCCACGTCAAGGGCGCGCAGGAAGGTCAGATCGCGCAGATCGAACCCGCCGGCCTCGCCCTGTGCGGCCCAGGCCTCGGCCGCCAGTTCCAGATAGCCGGTTCCGGGGATCAGCGCCTGGCCGGCCGCGGTACGATGGCCGTCCAGCACCCAGCGGGCATTGGAATAGCTCGCATGGAACACCCGGTTGCCACGGGCATCGAAGCCGGCCTCGTCCAGCATCGGCAGCGCCAACGGAACCCGCGGTGGCTGCGGCCGGCCGATCCGGTCGGCCAGGCTTTCAGCCGCCATGCCGACGCCCTGCCAGATGCCCCAGTTCAGCGCGACGACGCGGGTTTTCCCGCCCGCCCGCGATTTCGCAAAGGCGTTCAGATATTCGTTCGCGGCGACGTAATCCACCTGCCCGGCCGGGCCGGTGACGGTGGAGGTGGAGGCGAACAGCACCATCAGCGCGACCGATCCATCGGGGAACAGCCGATCCAGCACCTGCGTGCCGTGCAGCTTTGGCGCGAAGACCTCTTCCACCTCGGCCGGCGTCTTTGTCATCAGCGGCCCGTCGGCCACCACGCCTGCGGCATGGATCACCGCATGGACCGGGCCGAAGCGCTTCACCCCCGCATCACGCGCGGCCTGCATCTCGACGACATTCGCCACATCGGCCTGGGCGATCTGGATTTCGCCGCCCAGCGCCTCCAGCCGCTGCAGTGCGAGAATGCGGCGAGAGACGGCATCGGAGGAGGGGTCGTGCTTGGCCAGATAGACACGCCAGAGGTCGCGCGGCGGCAGGCTGCGGCGGGCGATCAGGGTGATCTTCACGCCATGGCGGCGAAGCAGATCCTCGGCCACGGTCAGGCCGATGCCGCCGAAGCCGCCGGTGATCAGGACATGGGCGCCTTGCGGCAGGTCGATCCGGTCCGCGGGCAGGACCACCGGCTTCACCCCGGCCTCGTAGCGGCGCTCACCGCGCAGGGCGGCAACGGCGCCACCATCGGACAGGGCCTCTTCCAGCGCGGCCACAGCCAGTTGCCCGGCATTGCCGCGGCCAAGGTCAAGATCCAGCACCGCAAAGGTCACGCCCGGCAATTCCTTGCCGGCCACCCGGACCGGGCCCATCACCATCGCCTTTTCCGGACAGGCCAGCTTTTCGCCCTTCACCTGTGCGGCGCCGGTGGTCAGCACCGTCACCTTCACCGGCCGGGGCAGGTTTTCCTCGGCCATGGCCTGCGACAGGAACAGCAGCGACCAGAAGCCCTGTTCGATGTTGCGATGCAGGAAGCTCGACCCCGGGCGGAACGTCTCGCGCGCCGTAACCAGCCAGCCATGCAGGATGCGCGACGGCGCCATGTCGCGCGACACGAGATCGCGGAGCAGGAGGTCATAGCCGTCGCGGCCGCGCTCGGGGGCAAGGAGATAGCCGCCCTCGCCATCGCGTGCAAAGGCATCGCCCGCCCGGACGGTGACGATACGGTGGCCCGCCGCCCTCAGCCGCTGGGTTGCGGCGGCGCAGACGCCCTCGGCATCGGCATCGGCAAAGACCAGCCAGGTTTCCGGGGCAGTTTCGGACAGGTCGTCAAGATCGAACCCCGCGGTCGCCGGACGCCAATGCGCGCGCCAGCCCCAGTGGGCAAGATCGGCGATCCGCTCGGGTGCCGCCTCCTCGGGCGCCGCGGCGGCAATGCCGGGTTCGATGAAATAGGCCTTCTTCTGGAAGGCATAGGTCGGCAGCGGCACGCGGTTCCTGCGCGCACCACCCCAGATCGGCGCCCAGTCGAGGTTGACACCGCAGGCCCAGAGGCGGGCGATGCTGGCGACATGCCAGGCATCGTCGGCCATCCGCTGTTCGGGATGGCGCAGCGCCGGGATCACCTGCCCCGCGGGCACCCCATTCGCCTGCGCCAAGGACGACAATGCCCGGCCCGGCCCCATTTCCATGTAGATGCGCCCCGGCACAGCCGTCAGCGTCGCCATGCAGGACTGGAAGTCCACGGTATTGCGCAGATGACGGACCCAGTAGTCCGGATCGGTCGCCTCTGCCGCCGAAATCGGCTGGCCGGTGCGGTTGGAGACGATGGGCAGCCTCGGCGGGTTCAGCGGGATCGAATGCAGGTAATCGCCGAACGCCTTGAGGATCGGTTCCAGCATGCGCGAATGCGCCGCAATGTCGATGGCGATGCGCTGGGTTTCCACGCCTTCCGCCGCCAGCGTCCCGGCCAGCGTCTTCAGCGCCGCATCGGGGCCGGAGACGACGCAGAGCCCGGGCGCATTCACCGAGGCCAGGTCGAGATCGCCGGTCAGCCGCGGGCGCAGATCCGCCTCGGCCATGGGAACCGACAGCATCCCCCCCGCCGGCACGCTGTCGAACAGCCGCCCGCGCAGATGGACCAGGCCGATGCAATCCTCAAATCCCATCACACCGGCCAGCGCAGCGGCGGTATTCTCTCCCATCGAATGGCCGACCAGCGCGGTCGGGCTGACGCCCCAGCTTTCGTACAGCTTTGCCAGCGCATATTCGGTGATCATGATCAGCGGCAGTTGCACGCTGGGTTTCTTCAGCGCCGCATCCGCGGCCGCCTCGGCCCCCGGTTCCGGCAGCCAGAGCGCGCGCAGGTCATAGTCGAGCTTCGGCTCCAGCACGGCAAGGCCGCGGTCCATCCAGTCCGCGAAGACCGGCTCGGTCTCGTACAGGTCGCGCGCCATGCCGGCATATTGTGCGCCGCCGCCGGGGAACATGAAGACGATCTCGGGCGCGTCGGACAGCCGGTCGTGGCTGAACACCCGGCGCGGATCGGCGCCTTCCAGCAGGCTGGCGGCTTCCTCATGGCTTTCCGCCACGATTACCCGGCGCTTGTCAAAGGCGCGGCGGCCCTCCTTCAGCGTCCAGGCCACATCGGCCAGCGGCTGCTCGGGATGGGCGCGCAGATGCGCAGCCAGGCGGGCGGCCTGTGCGTCAAGCGCTGCCCGCGACCGTGCCGACAGGACCAGCGGTTGAAACGGCCAGTCCGATGCCTCCGATACCGCCCGCGCCGGCGCCTCTTGCAGTACGGCATGGGCATTGGTGCCGCCGACGCCAAGGGAGTTCACCCCGGCGCGCAACACCGGCGCGTCCCAGTCCCGTAGTACATCGTTCACCCGAAACGGCGAGGTTTCGAAGTCGATCGCGGGGTTCGGCGCCTCATAGCCGAGGCTGGGCGGCAACTGCCGATGGTGCAGCGACAGCGCAAC
Organism: Paracoccaceae bacterium; assembly: GCA_014879735.1. Lineage (GTDB taxonomy): Bacteria > Pseudomonadota > Alphaproteobacteria > Rhodobacterales > Rhodobacteraceae > Pseudogemmobacter. The sequence goes on along the minus strand of JACSRN010000034.1, from coordinate 13,909 downwards.
CTTGATCAGCGAGGCGACACCCGCCGCGGTATCGAGATGGCCGATGTTGGTCTTGACGCTGCCGATGCGGCAGGTGCCCACGGCATCAGTGGTCTCCCGGAAGGCATTGGTCAGGGCGGCAACCTCGATCGGATCGCCAAGATAGGTGCCGGTGCCATGGCATTCGACATAGGAAACGGTCTCGGCACTGACGCCCGCCAGCATCTGCGCCTCGGCGATGCAGGCCGCCTGTCCGTCGACCGAGGGCGCCAGATATCCCGCCTTCGCCGCACCGTCGTTGTTGATGGCCGATCCTTTCAGGATCGCCCAGATATGATCGCCATCGCGGATTGCGTCGCTGGCGCGCCGCAACACCACGCATCCCGCCCCCGAGCCGAAGACGGTCCCCTGTGCGCGATGGTCGAAAGCATGGCAATGGCCGTCGGGCGACAGGATTTCGCCCTCTTCGAACAGATAGCCGCGACCATGCGGCAGTTCGATGGTCACGCCGCCTGCCAGCGCCATGTCGCATTCGCCCGACAGCAACGCCTGCGCCGCGAAATGCACCGCCACCAGCGAGGTGGAACAGGCCGTCTGCACATTGATCGAGGGACCCTTCAGGTCGAAGATGTTCGACACGCGGGTGGCAAGGAAATCCTTGTCGTTCCCGGTATGGCGCAGAAGAAACATGCCCGTCTGTTCGACCAGATCGCGGTTCGAGCAGAGGTTGAAATAGAAATACGACCCCATGCCGCAGCCGGCATAGACGCCGATCGCACCGGGGAACTTCTCCGGCGGGTGGCCCGCGTCCTCTAGCGCCTCCCAGGCAACCTCAAGGAAATTGCGGTGCTGGGGGTCGAGGATCGCCGCCTCTTTCGGCGAGAAGCCGAAGAAATCGGCGTCGAACTCCTTGAACCCGTCGAGCATGGCGGCGGCCGGGACGTAATTCGCCCGCCGCATCCGCGCCGGGCTTTCGCCGTTCGCCAGCAACTCGTCCCCCGACAGGACGCGCATCGACTCGACCCCCCGGCGCAGATTCTGCCAGTACTGCGCCACATCGGGCGCGCCAGGCAAATGCGCGGCCATGCCGACAATCGCGATATCGGTCTTGGCCACGCCGGCGAACTTCGGATCTGTCACTGTCATCATACCGTCCTGAGACCTGGCGGCGGGCGCGGGGCGCATGGCAAGAACCGCCTTGAACCCCCTGTCCGACCGTAGAAATCTACCGCAAAATGCGCTTTTCCGATACCCTGCGCGGACCCGCCGGACCATCTTGTCCCAGATGTAGACAATGCCACGCTCATGCCACAAAGCGGCCGCGAATGCAGGGGGAATTGGGCAGTCCGCGCTTCACGAGGTTGTCAGAGGGGGCTGCAGCAGGCGCGATTGTTGCAGCGGGCGGGGCAATCGGCGCCCCCCGGGACAGGCCTGAAGGTCAGATCAGGCTCCTGGTCCGGCCGCCGATGCCCGCCGCCACCCGGGCTGCCAGCGCCCGGGTCTTGCGGGCGTGGCGCAGCGTCTCGGCATGCCCCAGCAGTGCCCCCGCCATCAGCCAGGTCAGCGGCACCAGCGTCGCATTGGGCAGCAAATCGACCAGGTTGCAGCCGAAGATCAGCGCCACCGCCGCGACCTGCGGCGTGATCACCGCCCCGCGCGAAAGCGCCTCGCGCGACAGAAGCCAGAGCGGCAGGCAGAAGAGCCCGAACTCCGCCGCATATCCAAGCCAGCCGAACTGCCCGATCTGGATGATCCAGGCGCCGTCCGCGACGGTGATGGTACGGCCGGTGATCGGGTCGTGGATGAAGTTGCGCGCATAGCCGCCCCAGCCGAACCACGGCCGCTCGGCCGCACGCGCCAGCAGATCCTCCTCGTTCATCAGGCGGAACTGCAGCGACCAGGCCCGCTCGTCGCTGAGCCCACCCACGAACTGGACGATCGCATCGACCGGCACCAGATGTGCACCGCGCAGCAGCGGATAGGCCATCACGACCACGGCCAGGACCGAGGCGACATGGATCTGCCATCGCGGCGGAACAAGGAAGATCAGCGGCACCGCAGCCATTGCATAGGCTGCCGGGCTGAAGGACTTGGCCATGTAGAGGGCAAAGCCAAGCCAGATCATCGTGGCCAGCTGGCGCGGACGCGCCTCGGCCGGACCTTCGCGAAGAAAGAAGGCCGAGGCGGCAAAACACATGAAGGCAAAGAAGGCCAGCCACAACCCATGCGGCATGAAGACCATCGGACGGTAGCCGCCAAAGCGGATCGTCTGGTTGAAATCGTGCTGGTAATAGCCATAGATCCAGCGGTTGAGCTGTGGCGACAACCGCGCCTCCAGGATCATCGGCACGGAATAGATCAGCCCGGCCACCACCAGCGCGCGAAGAAGATCGCGCATCGCCTCTGGCGTGGCAAGATCGCGCCGCGCAAGAAACATCGGCAGCACATAGAGCGCCTGGGTCGCAACCACCGCCACGCTGTCGTAAAGCCGCATGCCGGTGATATCGTCGCCGAACACGATGGGGATCGGGTCGGCATTGGTCAGCACCGTCACGAAGGGCGCCACGACGAACAGCACCAACAGGATCCGCGCGATCCAGCTTTCCGGCAGGATCTGCAGCCGCTTGTGCAGGTGGAAGGTGGTGATCAGCGCCGCCGCGAAGACCGGCAGCGTATCCTTGTCGAAATCGGGAACGACCGGAAAGTTGATCACCGTCCGCGGCGGCAGGAACATATAGGCGCCCAGCACCGTCCAGATCAGTGCGCGCGCCATGTCCAAGCGGTTGTACAGCCACCAGACCACGAAGGGCCAGGCCAGCAGGACCGCATAGGCAAGGAGATTCGGGCTGATCAACGCAGGCGGCTCGACTGGGATTTTTTCTTGCCATAGCACGGATCGCACCGCCGGACCACGATGGCCGAGGCGGAAACAATCTGTTCGTGGCCGCCTGCGCCGTCGCGGCAACGCTGGATTTCTGCTAGAACGGAGGTGTTTTCTCCGGGAAAGACCGCCGTGATGTTCCATTTCGACCAGACCGAGATCGCCCTGACCCATCCCGACCGCAAGGGACTGATGGCCGAGGTCGCGCGCCGCTTTGCCGCGCGCAAGGGATTTGCCCTGGCAACGATCAATCTCGACCATCTGGTAAAGCTTGGCCGGGACCCGGCGTTCCGCACCGCCTATGCCGCGCAGGATATCGTCGTGGCCGATGGCAACCCGATTGTCTGGCTGTCGCGGCTGGCGGGCCGGCCGGTGGAACTGATCCCGGGTTCGGACATGGTGCTGCCGCTGGTGCGCGCCGCCACGGCGGCCGGCCTGCCGGTCTCGATGCTGGGCGCGACCGAAGAGGCGCTGCGGGGCGCGGCGGCGGCGCTGTCGCGCGAGGTGCCGGGCTTTCGCGAGGCGGCGCTGATCGCGCCTCCGATGGGATTCGACCCGGTGGGCCCGGCCGCCCGGGCGGCGCTGGAAGAGATCGCGGGCCATGGGCCGGGCCTCTGCCTCGTCGCATTGGGTGCGCCGAAACAGGAACGTTTCGCAGCCCTCGGCCGGCATATGGCGCCGGAGGTGGGCTTTGCCTCGGTCGGCGCGGGGGTCGAATTCCTGTCGGGCCACCAGACCCGGGCGCCGGAATGGGTGCGCGTGATCGCGATGGAATGGCTGTGGCGGGCATTGTCGGCGCCACGGCGGCTGGTGCCGCGCTACGCCAGTTGCCTGGCCATCCTGCCCGGCCAGGCGCTGGCGGCCCTGCGCCAGCGGCGGGCCTGACCTCTGCCCGGCATTTGCTACTTGTATTCGATCAGCCCCCGGCGGCGCCCACGCAGCCGGTTGGCCCAATAGCCCAGAACCCCCATCGCCTCGGGCAGCTTGCCCAGCACGGTGAAGACCGCCGCCTCCAGGCCCGCGCGCCCCTCGGCCCGCCAGCGCCAGGCCAGACGCGCCATCTGCAGCGGCCAGAGCAGGATGAGCAGGAAACCGGCCGGATGCACCAGCCCCGCAGCCAGCGCAGCCAGCGGCACGCCCAGACCCCAGACCAGCGCCCGCCGCGTCTCGGCCACCCAATGGCGTTCTGGCCCGGCACCATGCAGTGCTGCGCCCTCGGCAAAGGCATGGCCGGCGCGGCGCGACCGCTGCCACCATTGCCCGGCCCGCGTCATCGCCGCATCGTGCAGCGTCATCTCGGCATCGATACGCCAGACCTCGCCACCCGCGCGGGCCAGCCGCAGGCAGAGTTCCGGCTCCTCGCCCGCGATCAGATCCTCGCGATAGCCGCCCGCGGCCAGCACCGGCGCCAGCCGCATCAGCGCATCGCCGCCGCAGGCGCGTGCCCGGCCGACCGGCGTGTTCCATTCCCGGTCGCAGAGCCGATTCCAGACCGAGGCCTCGGGGTGCCGCTCGCGCCGGCGCCCGCAGACCACCACGGCCTGGGGATGCGCGGCCATCGCGGCCAGCCCGGCGGCAAGCCAGCCCGGTTGCACCTCGCAGTCGCCATCGACCAGTTGCACGAAATCCGCGCGCGGCGCACCAGCCAGCCGCGACAGGCCGGCATTGCGCGCCCGCGCCGCGGTGAAGGGCAGGTGCATGTCCAGCGCAACCACCTCGGCCCCCGCCGCCTCGGCCGCGGCAACCGAGCCGTCGGTCGAGCCGGAATCGACATAGACCAGCCGGCGCACCCGCCCCGACAGCGAGGCGAGACAGGCCACCAGGCGTGCGCCTTCGTTGCGGCCGATGACGACCGCGTCGACGGATTCCGGCCGGGATGCCGCGGGTTTCATGGCAGCGATCCTGGGGCGCCGGAATGTTGCTGTCCAGCCCCTTCGCAACCGCAGCAAATGGCCTGCCGCTCTTTCTTTTTCGTCAAATATCTGGTAAACAGAATGCTCTGGGCGGGGGCCCGGAACGAAGGGACAGACCTGCGGCCGGCGGTCGCGCGGTCGTTGTTGTCGATCCGGGGCAGACTCCGCTGCAAGGCGGACAGATCGAATCTCCGCCGGTGGTCGTTTGGCTGCCCGTGCAACAGAGGCCCGCTGGACACATGGACGGACACAATATCTGGGGGCCCGATGGGTTTCGCACTCAAACTGGTGGGCGAATCATGATGTCGGGCGAAGACGACCCCCGGCGCGGCAAGCCGGTTGCGACGCTGCGCCCGGGCCATGTCTCGCTGTTTCGCCCGGGCCAGAGGTTGCCCGGCGATACCGTGACGCTGGATCAGCGCACCGGCCGCGAAGTCTTCATGACCCCGGTTTCCTTTGCGCCGCTGAACTCGGCGAAGGTCTGGGAATCGATCACCGAACTGACACCGGATATCGACCGGCTGGCCGGAAACGGACTGTTCCTCGATGCGGAACAGCATGCCGTTGCCCGGACCTTCGACATGCTGCGCACCCGTCTGCTGCAGGGCATGGCCAAGCATGGCTGGACGCGGCTTGCCGTCACCTCGCCCACCCATGGCTGCGGCAAGAGTTTCGTCGCAGCCAACCTGTCGCTGTCGCTGGCGCGGCTGCCGTCCTGCCGGACCGTGCTGCTTGACCTGGAACTGCGCGCACCGCATCTGGCCGGGCTTTTCGGCCAGCAGGACGCGGCACCGATCTCCGATTTCCTTTCGGGGGATCAGCCGCTGGAGGCGACCTTCCGCCGGATCGGGCGCAATCTTGCCTTGGGGCTGAACGGCGAACCCGTCGCGCTGGCCGCGGAAACCCTGCAGGATCCGGAATTCGCCAAGGCGCTGGAGGCGCTGCGCGATCTTCTGCAACCCGATCTCGTGGTGATCGACACACCGCCCGCGCTGGCCTCCGACGATGTGATCGCGCTGGCCGGGCAGATCGACGCCGTGCTGCTGGTGACGGACGGCACCCGCACCTCCCCGGCCGAAATCACCGAATGCGAGCGGTTGTTCGACGGCCGCATCCCGCTTCTGGGGGTGGTGCTGAACCGGGCGCAGGACATGACACCCGGTCGCCACCGGAATCGCCGTCGCTGAGGGCAGGACATGGGACAAATCCAGACCATCGAAGACCTGCTGGGGTTTCTGAAACGCCGCGCTTGGCTGATCCTGGCCGTGGCGCTGATCGGGGCTTCGGTCGCGGCGATCGTCGCCAAGTCGCGCCCCGATGTCTACGAGGCCTCGGCCGCGATTCAGGTTCAGGGGCCGCAGGTCGGCGACAACGAGGCCACCAGTTCGGCACGGGTGCTGCAGTCGATCGAACAGCGGCTGACCACGCGCGAGGCGCTGCTGGCATTGATCAACCGTCACGATCTTTATGCCGACCTGCCGAACCTGTCGGAGGACCAGAAGATCGGCCTGCTGCGTCGCGTCATCAGTTTCCAGGGGGTCGAGGCGATCGGCAATGCCCAGTTCGGCGCACCCACGCAGCTTTCGGCAATCATCATCACCGCCCGGGCCGGCGAGGCCGAGACCGCGGCGCGGATCGCCAATGATCTCGCGCAGGGGATTCTCGATATGTCCTCGGCAGGGCAGATGGATCGCGCGAACGACACCTATGTCTTCTATGCCGAGGAGATGGACCGCCTGACCGGGGCGATCACGGCGCTTGAGACAAAGATCGCCGACTACAAGAATGCGAATGCAGCCGCGCTGCCGGCGGCCGCCAATGCGCGGCAGCAGGAACTGATCAGCGTCGAATCCGATCTGCGCGCCCTCGACCAGCAGCTTGTGGCATTGCTGGAGGAACAGCGGCAGCTTTCCACCCGCAGCGACCTGCGCGCGACCGAGAAGCGGCGGCTGCTGGAGCTGGACGGCGAGATCGCGGTGTTGACCGAGCAGAAATCCGCCCTGTCCGCGCGCAAGGACGAATTGTCCGCCGATATCGCCCGCCTGCCAGAGGTGGAACGCGGGCTTGCAGGGATGGAACGCGACCTCGACCAGTTGCAGAGCAGCCTTGTCGTGGTCACGGGAAAGGTGACGGAGGCTGAAACCACGCTGCGCCTGGCCGAACGCCAGCAGGGTCAGCGCTTCGCCCTGCTTGATCGCGCGGTAGCGCCGGAATGGTCGACAGGACCCAGCGGCCGCAAACTCTTTGCCGCCGGCGTCATTGCCAGCCTGCTGGCCGGTCTGGCTCTGGCCTTCGTGCTGGATCTTGTCTTCCCGGTGGTGCGCACCTCGATGCAGATGGAGCGGCAGGTCGGTCTGCGCCCGGTGGTTGCCATCCCGGAAATCGATTTCCCGACCGCGGGCCGGCGCAGGCGCCCGTCAGGCGGCGTGGCACGGATGCTGACCCTGCCACCCGCCGTCCTGATCTCTGGCGCGCTGACCATGATGCTGATGGCCGCCGCCGCATTGAGCTGAGCCGGCGCGCCACGGTTTCGAAAGCGGTAAGGGCCGCACCATCAGGTGCGGCCCTTTTGCGTCTCTTCGGATTGCGTCTTTCCGGGGTTTCCGGCCGTGCAGCGTTCTGGTCTCTGGGTCTCTGGCTATCCGGGATGACGACATGGAAAAGGCCCGCCCCGCAGCGGCCGGGCGGGCCTTCCTTCGCATCGGTTTCGCGCCGGCCTGTCACGGCCAACCCGGCCTGCCAAGACCTCAGCAGCCGGTCCCTTTCAGCACCACGCCCACGGTGCGCGCCAGAATGCGCAGATCGACCGCCAGCGACAGATCGTTGTCATAGGCCGCATCGTATTCCGCGCGCGCCTCGAAGGTGGTGCGGTTGCGGCCCGCCGTCTGCCAGAAGCCGGTGACGCCAGGCCGCAGCCGGTAATAGGCCGTTCCGGGATACATCGACTGCTGGTTCAGCATCATCGGGCGCGGCCCCACCAGGCTCATGTCGCCCCGCAGGACGTTCCACAGTTGCGGCAGTTCGTCCAGCGACGAGCGGCGCAGGAAATGGCCGAACCGTGTCACCCGCGGGTCGTGGCGCAGCTTTTGCGTGCTGTCCCATTCGGCGCGGGCCTCGGGATTGGCGGCAAGGTATTTCTCCATCCGCTGATCGGCATCCGTGACCATCGAGCGCAGCTTCCACATCCGGAAGGTCTTGCCGTTCCGGCCCACGCGGGACTGGCTGTAGAAGGGACTGCCGCCCTCACGCGCAACCAGCAACGCCAGTGCGCCCACGACAGGCACCACGATCGGCATGGCGGCGAGAATCGCCGTCACGTCCAGCACGCGCTTGAACAGGCGCCGGTAGGCGCCCCCCCCCGTACCCGCGGGATCGGCGTCCTCCACCACGAGGCCGCGGTTCTCAGTCAATGACATGTTTACGGCGATGCCGCGCGGCGGCTGGGGAAGGCTGATGCTCATTGTCAGCGATCCGTAAACCGATAGGTCTGTTTTAGATCATCACAGCGTTCCGCAGCGGCCGAAACCACCGCGAAGGCACGGTCCTTGATGCGCGTTTGGCAGCACATGACTAGCACTCGAATAGAACGCCCCCACAGAGCATTTTATCGGATCCGGAGGTGTCTTGACCACGGGGAACCTGCGGCAATTCGTAACCCTTAATCACGATTACGCAACGTTACCCCTTGATTCTCGCCACTTCGCGAACGCAGTGATCCGGCCGCGTTAACAATCACACGCCCCGCGTGCAAAGCCGGATTTTCGCTCAATCGAAGATCCCGGGTGATTCGCCCAGCGGTGCCGGGCAGTCAGGAAAACCGCAGGTCGCCGCCGCCTCGGCGCGTGCGGCGCAACCGTTTCCACAATGGAAACAATGCCTAGCGAATAAGGGGGTTGCGCGAGGTCGCGGCGAGGGCGAAGCCGAACATGCCGCAGATGCCCGCAGCGATGTAGGCGATCATGCTGATCAGCAGCGAATGACCGGCCAAAACCGAAACGGCCAGCGAAAGACCGCCGCTCAAGATCGATGCAATAACAAGTCCGGCCAGCATGACGACACCACGACAAAGACAATTATTGCGCGATATTGTGCCCGTTCGCGCGACATTTCCAGATGCTAACGTCCTTCTTGCACCAAAATTGTTAAGAAACTGCAAACGCCGGCCCAAAGCCTGGCGCAGAATCTATGAGCGGCCCGGGCTTCGGCGGATTCATGCCGGTCGCTGCCAGCGGAACGGCCGTGGCGCATCGGCCAGCAGCGGTGCGGCCCTGTCCTTGTCCGACAGGATCGGGGCCGCAAAGCCCCAGTCGATGCCGATCTGGGGATCGTCCCAGCGCAGGGCGCCGTCATGCTCGGGGGAGTAGAGATCCGAGCATTTGTACAGAACCTCCACATCGTCGGTCAGGGTCACGAAGCCATGAAGAAAGCCCCGGGGCACCAGGAGCTGTCGCCCGTTGCCGGCCGTCAGTTCGACCGCGACCCAGCGGCCGAAGCTTGGGCTGCCGTCGCGAAAGTCGACCGCCACATCAAGGATGGCGCCCCGGCTGCAGCGCACCAGCTTGTCCTGCGCGCGCGGCGGCGCCTGGTAATGCAGCCCGCGCAACGTGCCCCGAGCCGCGCTGAACGACTGGTTGTCCTGCACCCAGTCGATGGCGATGCCGGCCTCGGCCATGCGGGTTGCATTGAAGGTCTCCATGAACCAGCCGCGGCTGTCGCCGAACCGGCGCGGCGTCAGGATCAGGACTTCGGGAAGCTCGGTTTTTTCAATGTTCATCTGATGATCTTTTCGGGAAACGGAACACTTGTGAAGGGTGAACGGTGCATGTGACGATTTCGCGACCGTCAGGGCATCAGCGCCGAAAGTGCCGGCATCCGCAGCAGGACGATGGCCGCAACGACCGCCAGCGTGGCGGTACCCGTGACCAGATCCTGCAGCGGATCCCAGCTGCGGTGCCGCCAGGCCAGCCGCGCGATCATCGGATGCACCACAAGCAGCGACATCCCCTGGGCCAGCAGCGCGCCGCCGATCCCGCCGTAATGCGCCCCGATCAGGAAGGCCGAGGTCTGCAGCACCGCCCGGAACGCCAGCAGCAGGAAGAACCCGCGCCCGTCGCCGGCTGCCAGCGCCGACTGGTCGTAGGTCATCCCCGGGATCTGCAGCATCTGCACCAGCGCAACTGCAGTGACGATCGAGCCGGCGGCGTGATAGCGCGGATCGTAAAGCGCGGCCACCAGCGGCCCGCCCGCCATCGCGACGGCCGCCAGCAGCACCAGCACCCCTGTTGCCATCACCAGCCGCAGGCGCCGCATGTTCCGCGCGCTGGCAATCGAGCCAGCGGGCGGATGGTCGCGGTAAAGCGGGATCATGATCTTCGCAACGACCGTGACCGCCATTGCCATCGGGAAGGAGGCCAGGAAGAAGCCGGTGTTGTAGATCCCCAGGTCGGACATCGTCAGATAGGCGCCGAGAATTGCCTTGTCGCCCTGCGCCAGCAGGAAGCCGCAGGCGGTGGACAGGAAGATCCACTTGCCGAAATGAATCAGTTCCGCGGCGGCCGTGGGTTCCCAGTGCAGCCGGTTCGGTTCTCCGGGCAGCCAGAGCCGCGCAAGCAGAAGTTTTGCCAGCGCCGCCAGCACCGCACCCGCAACCAGCGCCCAGACCGAGCGCGTCGCCACCGCCAGCACCACCATGAACAGGGTCCCCGCGACCTGGGCCGCAAGCTCGACCAGCGTGACCCGGCCCAGCATCAGATGCCTGTTTGCCGTGTCGATCCGGGTCGGATTGAACCCGGCGATGCACAGCGCCAGCCCCGCCACCGGCAGAAGCTGCGCCAGTTCCGGCACCTCGTAGAAACGCGCCATCGGCCAGGCCGCCAGCGCCGTCAGCCCCCACAGCAGCAGGCCGCGGATCACGTTCACGGTCCAGGCGGTGTTCAGGAACCCCGGCTCGTCGCCCCGCGGGCTGCGCGAGATCGCCGGCCCGATGCCGGTGTCGGAGAACATCTGCAACCCGACCAGCACCATCGTGACCAGTGCCATCACCCCGAAGGCTTCGGGGTAAAGCAGCCGTGTCAGGATCAGGTTCGAACCGAGGCGCAGCGCCTGGCTCGCCGCAAAGGCGCCGGCGGTCAGTGCGCCCCCGCTCAGCGCGCGGGAAAAGAGCCCCCGTCGTTCGCTGCCCTGAAGTTCCGCCATGCGCCCACCCATCCTGGTCCCCTCGATATTCACGAAACATCGCGACGGCAAAAGGGCGAAACGCCGTCCTTTCCGGGTCATTGCGGCAACGCCATGCAACGGCGGTGCGGCGCGCGCGTCTTTCCCCTTGCGCGGCGGGTCCTGCCCGCCCAATCCTGCGCCGGCCCGGTTCCGCTGCACGGCCTGTTGCCCTTGAAGATTGCCTATCTCGTCAACACCTACCCACAACCCTCGCACACCTTCATCAGGCGCGAGATTCAGGCGCTTGAGCGGATGGACTGGCAGGTCACGCGGTTCGCCATGCGCTCGGACCGCGGCCGGCTGGTCGATCCTGCCGACATCGCCGAGGATGGCCGCACCGAACATGTGCTGGAAATGGGCGGATGGCGGCTGCTGCGCTCTGGCCTGGGCTTCGCGCTTCGCCGGCCGCGACAGGCGCTGCGGGCGCTGCGACTGGCGCTCGACTGCGGCGCACGCGGCGCCGGCGGCGGGCCCGGCACCGGCGGGCGGCTGCGGCATCTGGTCTACTGGCTGGAGGCCGCCCATGTCGCCCGACGCTGCCATGAGGGGCGGCTGCCGCATATCCACGCCCATTTCGGCACCAATTCCACCACCGTCGCCATGCTGGCGGCGGAAATCGGCGATCTGACCTTCTCCTTCACCGCCCATGGCCCCGAGGAATTCGATGCCCCCCGCGCATATTCCCTGGGGCAGAAGACGGCGCGGGCCGCCTTTTCCGTGGCGATCTCGTCCTTCGGGCGGTCACAGCTGTGCCGCTGGGCCGCGATCGGCGACTGGCCGAGGCTGCATGTCGTGCGCTGCGGGATCGAGCCCTGGCGCTTTCCCGAACCCCCGCCCCCGCCCACCGGCGCGCCGCGGCTGGTTGCCATCGGCCGGCTGGCCGAGCAGAAGGGCTTTCCGCTGCTGATCGAGGCCCTGGCCCTGGCCGTGTCCGAGGTGCCGGATCTGCATCTGACGCTGGTCGGCGACGGGCCGTTCCGCAGCCTGCTGGAACAGCAGATCGCCGCGGCCGGGCTGGAGCGGCATGTCACGCTGACCGGCTGGCTGGACGAGGCTGCCGTGCGCGAGGAACTGGCCCGGGCGCAGGCGCTGGTCCTGCCCTCCTTCGCCGAAGGCCTGCCCATGGTGATCATGGAGGCCTTCGCCGCCGGCCGGCCGGCCATCGCCAGCACCATTGCGGGGGTGCCCGAACTGGTCGGGGCCGAAACCGGCTGGCTGGTGCCGGCCGGTGATGCCGCGGCGCTGGCGCTGGCGATCCGCCATCTTGCCGCCACGCCGGATGCGCAACTGGCCGAGATGGGTCAGGCGGCGCGGCGTGTCGTGCTTTTGCGCCACGACATTACCAACGAGGCCGAGACGCTGGCCGCCCTTTTTGCTTCGCGGGGGATGCCGTGAAGATCGGGCTTGTCGCCGCCAGCCATTCGCCCGCACTTCTGGCCGCAAACCTGGGCCGGTCGCCCTGTCTTGCCAGCCTGCCGCTGCATGTCGAGGCCGATGCCCCCTCTGCCGCCGTGGCCTATAACCGGGCGCTCGACACCACCGACGCCGAGGTGGTGGTCTTCCTGCATCATGACGTCTATCTGCCACGGGGCTGGGATATGCTTCTCCGCGCCCGGCTCGACCAACTGGCCGGGATCGACCCGGACTGGGCATTGTTCGGCCCCTTCGGCGTCGCGCTTGATGCCGCACATGTCGGACCGGTCTGGTCGTCCTCGCTGGGCCAGATCGTCGGCCGGGTTCCGCTGACGCCCGTCGAGGTGCAAAGCTTCGACGAGTTGATGATCGTGCTGCGCCGCTCCTCCGGCCTGCGCTTCGACGAAGCGCTGCCGGGCTGGCATCTCTATGGCACCGACATCGTGGCCCAGGCGCGCGCGCGCGGCCTGCGGGCCTGGGCCGGGGGCCTGCCCGTCATCCACAACGACCGCTATCATCAGGCTTTGGGCGAGGATTTCGCCGAAAGCTACAGCTTCATGCGGCGCAAATGGGCCGCCGCCCTGCCGCTGCGCAGCCCGATCACCAAGATCAGCCGCTCGGGCCTGCACCTGCTGCGCGACCGCTGGCGGGCGCGGAAATCGCAGGGCTTCCGCGCCGGGATGGCCGTCGGCACGGAGACGCCGGTCGAGGTGCTGGCCGCGCGCTGCGGCTGGGCCGACCTGTCGGCCAGCGCATGAGCCCGCCGCGCCTGACCGCGGGCTTCTGGGTGGCCGCCTATCTGCGGCGGCTGGACCTGGCCGGAATCCCGGCCTTCGTCACGGCCCGGGGGGACGAGACGGCCGGCGCCGTGGCGGTGAAGGTCGCCACGCTTGATGGCCATGCCCGCGCCTATTCCCGCCGCTGGGATCTTGCCTCCGATGCCCGCCGCTGGGAGGTGCTGGCCGATGGCCCCGAGCGCGAGGTCGACGCGCTGCTGTCGCGCGAGCGGCAGCGCGACCCCGATCTCTGGCTGATCGAGATCGAGGACCGCGCCGGCCGCAGCCTTCTTGAGGAAGACGGCCTGTCCGAAGGTTGAATCGGGTTGAAACTGCGCGTCGGGGTGCCGATCTTTCGCCAACCCCCTTTCAGGACCATATCATGCCCCCTGCCGACGATCCCGGGCCAGCCACGACCCATCCCGCCGCCGAACGGCGGCGGCTGATGCGACAGATCGACCTGCTGGCGCGGCGCTGGCCGCGGCTTCTGGGCTGGCTCCGCGCATTGCAATGCCGCTGGTGCGTGTTCCTGCGGGTGCCGCTGGGGCTGGTGCTGATCCTCGGCGGGATCTTCAGCTTCCTGCCCGTTCTGGGCGTCTGGATGCTGCCGATCGGCCTGATGCTGCTTGCCTTCGACATCCCGCTGCTGCAGCGCCCGGTGACGGCGCTGCTGATCCGGTTCCAAGCCTGGATGCGCCGGCGCGACCGGCGGGCGGCCGAGAAGCACGGCG
>JACSRN010000148.1 GCA_014879735.1 Paracoccaceae bacterium | reverse complement strand
AGGTGATGACGCCGGTCATCACCTCGGCGATGGGCGGGCAGCCCGGCACCTTGATGATCGGCTTGTCGAGGATGACCTTGTGCACCGGCGTGGCCCGCGTGGGGTTGGGGGCGGCGGCCTGCACGCAGCCATAGCTGGCGCAGGCCCCCCAGGAGATGATCGCCTTGGCGTGTTCGGCCGCCATCCGCAACTGCTCGACAAAGGGCTTGCCGCCGACGATGCAATACATCCCGTCCTCGTTCAGCGGCGGGTTGCCTTCGACGGCAAGGATGTAGTTGCCCTTGTATTTCTCGATCGTGTCCATCAGCGCGGCTTCGGCCTGATGCCCCGCCGCCGCCATCAGCGTGTCGTCGTAATCAAGACTGATCATCGACAGCACGACATCCTTGGCCAAAGGATGCGCCGAGCGGATGAAGCTTTCCGAACAGCAGGTGCATTCCAGCCCGTGCACCCAGATCACCGGGGTACGCGGCTTGGTCTCCATCGCATGGGCGATCTTCGGCACGAAGGCCGGGCCAAGGCCCAGCGCGCTGGCCGTCAGCGCGCAATATTTCATGAAGCTGCGCCGGGTGATCCCCTGGCGGCGCATGACCTCATAGAAGGTTTCGATCTGGCTCAAGGCTGGCCCTCCCCCTTTGCATTGGTTGTTGAGGGTCAGGAAAGCAGCGGTTGGCCGCAGCGGCAAAGAAATATGCCAGGAGCGAGGATATCGGTTTTTCTTAGCATAATCAGTTTATTAGACAGCATTCAGCGTAAGGTTGCCGGCTGTTGGCTGACCGGATCGGCCCGGGTCTGGTCAGTTGCTTACCGCCTGCGCCGCCGCAACCATCGCCTGCCCCAGTGCCAGCCCGCCGTCATTGGCCGGCGTGCTGCGGTGGATCAGGACCGGCACCCCTGCCAAGGCGTCCAGTGCCAGATCCTGAAGCAAGGCATTCTGGAAACACCCGCCCGACAGCACCACCGCCTTTGCCGCGCCGGTTTCGACCAGCGCCCGGGCCTGGGCGGCAAAGGCACGGGCAAGACCGGCGTGGAACTGCCACGCCAGGCGCTCCGACGCGGCCCTCCGCCCGGCAAGGCGAAAGAGGTCGTCAAACATCGGTGCCGGATCGATCTCGGCGCCTTCGGTAGCGAAGTCGCGGCCGACATCCGTGCCGGGGAATTGCCGGGCCAGGGCCTCCAGCCGCATCGCAGCCTCGCCCTCATAGGTCTGGCGGTCGGGACAGAGCTGCAGGCAGGCCGCCACGGCGTCGAACAACCGCCCAGCGCTGGACGACAGCGGCGCGTTGATCCCCTTTGCCGCGGCCTGCCGGGCCAGATCGCGTGGCCGGTCGGGGAACAATGCGTCGGCCCAATCGGCAAGCCCGGCTTGGTCCAGCCGCACCAGCGCGTTGCGCCACGGCTCGCGCGCGGCACGGTCGCCACCGACCAGCGGGGCCGGGCGCAGCCAGTGCCGGCGGGTAAAGCCCTGATAGTCACCCAACAGGATCTCGCCACCCCACAGCGTGCCATCCGGGCCAAGCCCGGTACCGTCCAGCACGATCGCCGCAACAGATCCGCCGTCCAGCGGCCAGAGGTTCTCGGCCAGGCAGGCGGCCAGGTGGGCATGGTGGTGCCAGATCTCTGCCACCGGCAGACCCATGGCCTGGCCAACCCGCGTCGCGCGATAGCCGGGATGGGCATCGACGGCCACCAGCGCCGGATGATGGTCGAAAAGCGCGGTGTAATCGGCCACGGCCCGGTCAAACTCGGTCGCGCAAAGCGCATCGTCCAGATCACCCAGATGGTGGCCCAGCAGCGCCTGCCCGTTCTTCAGCAGGCAGATCGCCCCCTTCATCTGCCCGCCCAGTGCCAGAACCTGCGGCGCATCGGCAAAACCGGGTGGCAGGGGCAGCGTGCCCGGCACCCGGCCCCGCGCCCGGCGCAGGATCATCGGCGGGCTGGCGCGCTCGACCGAGTCGTCCAGCCGGCGGGCGATGTCGCGGTCGTGCAGCAAAAAGCCGTCGGCAAAACCGGCCAGCTTCGCCCGCGCCTCGTCATTGCCCACCACCTGCGGCTCGCCCGAGAGGTTGCCGCTGGTCATCACCAGCACGCCGCCGAAGCCATCCAGCAGCAGATGGTGCAGCGGAGTATAGGGCAGCATGACGCCAAGGCTGGCCATGCCGGGGGCCACGGCCTCCGGCAGCACCGCGCGGCCGGGCACCAGAACCACCGGCGCCGCCGGGTCGCGCATCAGCGCAAGATCGGCCTCGGCCAGAATGGCCACGCGATGCAGCGCCGCCGCATGGCCCATCAGCGCGAAAGGCTTGGCCGGACGGTGCTTGCGCTGACGCAGCAGCGCGACGGCGGCGGGGTTGGCGGCATCGCAGGCCAGGTGAAACCCGCCCAGCCCCTTCACCGCCACCACGCCGCCCGCCTGCAGCAGCGCCACTGCCGCCGCCACCGGATCACCCTGGCCCGGCCCTTCGAACCACAGGCGCGGGCCGCAGGCCGGGCAGGCCACCGGCTGGGCGTGAAAGCGCCGGTCGGCGGGGTTGGCATATTCCGCCGCACAATCGCGGCACATCGGGAAAGCGGCCATGGTCGTTCGCGCCCGATCATAGGGCAGCCCCCGAAGAATGGTGAAGCGCGGCCCGCAATGGGTGCAATTGGTGAAGGCATAGCCCTGCCGCCGACCGTCGCCGCGGATTTCGGCGGCGCAATCCGGACAGGTGGCCGCATCCGGTGTGACCCGGGTTTCCGCCCCCGCCCCGCGCGAAGCGGCGATCTCGAAACCCTCTGCCGGCAGGTCGCCGTCAAAATCCGCCACCTCGACGGCATCGACACGCGCCAGCTTGGGAATACGGCCAGGCAAAGCGGCGAGAAACCCCTCCAGCCCATCGCCCGCGGCCTCGACCAGCACGCCTTCGGGGTCGTTCAGCACCCGCCCGCGCAGCCCGAATTCCTGCGCCAACTGCCAGACGAACGGGCGGAAGCCCACTCCCTGGACCTGCCCGCGCACCCTGATCCTGACAGATCTGTCCTTCATCTTGATCCTGTACCCCGCCGGGATCCGGGGAGGGGGCGAGACCCCCGGCCCGGCATCTGTTCAATGCACCGTACAGACCATGCAGGGGTCGAAGCTGCGCACCACATGCTGCACCGCCAGCGGCACCTCGCCCTCGACCGCCAGCCCCTCCAGCGCTGCTTCCAGCGGGCCGGGTTGGCCGGCCGCATCGCGCGGGCTGAAGTTCCACGTCGTCGGCGCGATGATCTGATAGCCGGCGATGCGGCCGTTTTCGATCCGCAACCAATGGCCCAGCGCACCGCGCGCCGCCTCGACCAAACCGGCGCCGCGCCCGGCGCGCGGACTGCGGCCCTGCGCCATGAAATGGGCGGCCGGCTCGATACCTGCCACCAGCCGCTCCATTTCGATCTGGGTGCGCGCCAGTTCCAGAAGTCGCGCCGCCACCCGCGCCAACACCCCGCCGCCGGCCAGCGCCAACGCCAGCGCCAACGGATGGCCATCGACGACCATCCGTGCCAGCGCTCCCACTTCGGCCGGCCGGCCGGCCAGGCGTGGCGCCTTGCACCAGCTGTAGCCGGGGGCGGCCATAGTCTCGTCGGGCTGGGTCTCACCGGCAAAAGGATGCGCGGCGGGGCCGGTCATCCAGGCATGGGAGGTGTCTTCAAGAATCGCCGCGGGATCGAGGGGGGACAACACCCCGCCCTCCCAGACACCGGCGGCAAAGACCGGCCCCTCGACCAGCGGATAGGCGCCAAAGCTGAGATAGCGCCCTCCGCCGCGGCCAAGATCGCCCAGGGCAAGATCGTCCGCGATCTCCAGAAACAACCCCGCATCGCCTTTGCCCCAGCCTATCAGCGCGGCGGGCGACGACAATGCGACGAATTCTTCCACCGGGGCGCCAAACAGCGTGGTTTCCAGATAGCGGCGAAAAGCCCGCAATGTCGTGGCCAGCCGTGCCTTTTCGCGCAAGCCGGGGGTGCGCGTCACGCCGCCGGGCTGGATCGCCAGCGTATGCGGCCATTTTCCGGCCAGCAGCCCCATCACATGCAAAAGCTCGGCCCGCGCCGCGATGGCCGTCCGCTGCGCCGAACCGTCGATCGCCGTGAACCGCGCCACGGCGCGCGCGTGCCAGGGCCGGCCGGCATAGGCGGGCCGGGCGAAATCGGGCATGAAGAACAGATGGAAATGCGTCAGGTGATCTGCCGCATTTTCGGCGGCATGGATCAGCGCCGCCATTTCCGCCCCGGCGGGTGTGGGGTTCAGCCCCATCGCCGCGGCCAGCGCACGCGCCGCCGCGGCCGACTGGCTGATCGAGCAGATGCCACAGATCCGCGGCGTGATCACCAGCGCGTCGCGCGGATCGCGGCCTTCGAGCATCCGCTCGAACCCGCGATAAAGCGGCGCATTGACCTCGGCGCGCGCCACCCGTCCGTCGCGAATGTCGAGCGCCACCTCCAGATCGCCCTCGACCCGGTTGAAGGGACCGACGATCAGCCGTGTCATCGTGGCCGCCGAAGCGTCGGAGGCACGACAATACGGTCGGCATGCGCGTTTTTGCCGATCCTGTCAGGGGTTGCCGCCTTGGACAGCGAGGCCAGCGCCATGAACCAGGCCTTCGGCATGTCGGTGGGCAGGCCCACGGGAATACCGGCGAGTTTCTGCGTCTCGACAAAGGCATGGGTCGGGTCTTCGAACCCCGGCGCGGTACAGTTGATGCAGGGATAGCCGCCGCGGGTGCAGGACCCCTCGCCATTCCAGGGGCGGATGTTGCAATCGCCCACGGCCTGGGTGCCGATACAGCCCAGATTCTCCATCATGCAGCCGATCTCGGACAGGGTGCGCGCACTGGCCTTGTATTCGTAGAACTCGTTCTTGGGGCAACCGTGGTGAACCAGATGATCGGCAAAGAACCGCGGGCGGGCGAAGCCGTCCAGCGCAACCCTTTCCCCCGCAGCCAGAAGCACCAGCGTTTCCGTGACCCAGCCCGGATGCGTGGGACAGCCGGCGACATTGATCACCGGATCGCCCGCGCGCGAGCGCCAATCGGCCGGGAACAGCCCGCCCGACAGCGCACCATCATATTGCAGGCCCACGGCATCGGACGGGTTGCCGCCGGCCGCCGTGACACCGCCGAAGGCGGCGCAACTGCCCACTGCCACCACATGCCGCGCCCGCGACGCCAGCCGCAACACCCAGTCCATCATCGACCGTCCGGTGCCCGACAGCATCTGGAACCGCCCGGTTCCCGCCGGCCCGCGGGCGATGGCCCCCTCGACGCAGAGAATGTCGAGCGACCGGCGGCCCGCGGCCAGATCTTCGAGAAGCGCCCGCGCCTCGGCCCCGGTTTCGACCGAAAGCGCCGGATGCCAGAGCAGGCGGATGCCGGCATCCTCCAGCATTTCCAGCGCACCCGGGCTTTCGGCACAGAGAAGCGACATGGTACAGCCGCCACAGCCCGCCGCCTGCAGCCAGAGCAGCGTGGTCATGTCCCCCCCTCCACCGGCAGATCCAGCCGGAAACAGGCGCCGCCGTCACTGTCGACCAGCGCCAGGCCGCCACCATGTTCGACCGCGATCTTGTGGCTGATCGACAGGCCGAGGCCGGTGCCGCGCCCGACCGGCTTCGTCGTGAAGAACGGATCGAAGATCGCGGTGCGCAGATCGGCCGGCACGCCGGGGCCGTTGTCGGCCACGGTCAGGACAGCGCGGTCGCCCTCTCTTCGGACGGATAGCCGGATCATCCCACCCTTGGATTCGGCCAGCGCGTCGACGGCATTCTGCACCAGGTTCATCACCACCTGTTGCACATGCCCGACCCGGCCGCGCACCGTGACCGGCTCTATCGGGTCCATCACCAGCGCGACGGGCTGTTTCATGCCGCGCATCACCCAGCTTGCGGCGATCCGCACCGTATCGGCCAGGTCGAAGGCTGCCTTCTCGCCCGCGCCGTCCGAAGACAGGCGGCGCAAATCCTCGACGATGTCGCGCACCCGCTCGGCGCCATCATAGGCACCCTTCACCGCTTCGCGCAGATTGGCAAGCTCGCGGTCCAGCCGCAGCGTCTGGCGCAACTGGATCAGCTCCTCGCGGCTGGCACCTTCCTGCACGCGGCCAAAATAGGTTTCGAACTTGGTCGCATAGCGGCCCAGGGCATGGGCATTGGCATAGACAAAGCTGATGGGGTTGTTCAACTCATGCGCGACGCCCGCCAGCAGCCGGCCGAGGCTTGCCAGCTTTTCATTGCGCACCAGCTGCGCCTGCGCGGTCTTCAGCGCGTCATGGCTTACGCTCAACTCGGCATAGGCCTTGCGCAGCGCGCCAAGCGGCCGGCCGGTCAGCACGAAACCGTCGACCCGGCCGCGGTCATCCAGCCGTGGCGCAACGGACAGTTCCAGCGGCTCGACGCCATGGATGCCAAGAAGGTTTGCCTCGACCTGCGCACTGCGGCGGCTGCCGCGCACCCGGGCCAGAAGGGCGCTCAGCGCCTCTTCGTCGGCGGGGGTGAACATCTGCACCAGCGGCAGGCCGGCCAGCGCCATCTCGTCGCGTCCCGACAGCACCGCGGCCGAGTGGCTGACCTGCGCGATCCGGCCGGCCCGGTCCGCCACGATCAGCACATCCGAGACCGAGGACAGGATCGCGGTCAGAAATGTCCGCATCTCCTGCAACTCGGCGTTCTGGCGTTCGAGTTGTTCCTGATAGACGACCAGATCGGCATAGGTGCGGTCCATGGCCGACAGCACCTCGACCCAAGCGTCATCGGAGAAATGCCGCAGCCAGTTCTGGCCAACTATGCTGGATTCGGGAACCATGATCGGGATGCTAGAGTGACCCGCCCGCCCTGCAAAGCCGAATTTCCGGACCCAGATCTGGTGGAATCGGGGCGTTTCGAAAACTTTCTTGTCGAACCTCCAAAAAAATTGGAAACCTTCTTTGCATCCAACTTGACAGCGCACGCCCTGCCCAGCGCGATTTCCGGTGGTTGCTCAACATCTTGCCGAAAAATGCGCGGACCTGAACATTCGATATCCGCTTCCCCCGCAAAGCATGCGTCCAATACCGGAAAGCGGGTGCAAACCCGTCGACCAGCATGAGGGAGAGAGAGCGGTGTCGAAGCGGGTGCTGATTCTGGGGATCGGCAATGTTCTATGGGCCGACGAAGGGTTTGGCGTGCGCTGTGTCGAGGCCATGGCCGGGCAGTTCGCGCTGCCCGAGGGGGTTCGCCTGCTCGACGGGGGGACGCAGGGCCTGTACCTGCTGCCATTTCTGGAAGAGGCCGATGCCCTTCTGGTCTTCGATGCGATCGACTACGGCCTGCCGCCCGGCACCATGAAGGTCATCCGGGGGCAGGAAGTGCCTGCCTTCATGGGCGCAAAGAAGATGAGCCTGCACCAGACCGGCTTTCAGGACGTGATCGCCACCGCCGAACTGATGGCATGCCGCCCGGCAGAGATGGTGTTGATCGGCTGCCAGCCGGTGGAGCTGGAAGATTTTGGCGGCGGCCTCCGGCCCGAGGTCGCCGCCCGCATCCCGGTGGCGCTGGGCATCGCGCGGGATGTGCTGCAGGGCTGGGGGGTCGAGGTGTCCGAGGGTCGCACCGCCTCTGACCTGCTGGCCGATCCCGCGATCCGGCGCGAGGCCTACGAGGCCGGCCGGCCCTCGGCGGAAGAGGCCTGTCGCACCGGCGACCAGCGCTTTTTCCCGGAGCGGCGCTGATGTGCGTGGGCGTGCCCCTTCGGCTGACCGCGGTCGACGGCATCCTGGGCCGGGCGCAAGATGGCGACCAGACCGAAATCGTCGATCTGTCGCTGGTGCCCGACGCACGGCCCGGCGACTGGGTGCTGGGGTTTCTTGGCACCGCCCGCGCCGTGCTGACCGAGGATGAGGCGCTGAAGATCCGCGATGCCCTGGCCGGGTTGTCATCGCTGATGCAGGGCGGCCAGCTTGGCAGCGCCTTCGCCGATCTCGAGGCCCGCCCGCCCACCTTGCCTCCCCATCTGCAGGCCGCGCTCGATGCCGGCCGGACGAAAGGCTGACCCGATGCACGACCTGTCTCTTATACACATCT
>JACSRN010000040.1 GCA_014879735.1 Paracoccaceae bacterium | reverse complement strand
CCACGGGCCGCGCGTCGTCAACCTCTACGCCCGCATCGGCGGGGCGGGGCCGAACCTGTCGGGAAACAGCCGCGCGGCAATCCCGTGCAGCAGCATATGCGAAGGTGCCCGGAAATTCGCCGGCATCTGGACGGCCAGCGTGCCGCCGGGGGCAAGATGCCGCGCCAGCCGTGGCATCAGCATGGCATGATCGCCCAGCCAATGCAGCGCGGCATTGGAAAAGATCAGCGCTGGCACCGCGGCCGGCTGCCAGGCGGCGATATCGGCCAGAACCGTCGCGTCATAGCCGCGGGCCTTGTCCAGCATCGCGGGGCTGGCATCGACGCCGGTCAGGCGCCGGCCGGGAAATCGCGTGGCAAGCGCTGCGGCGACCGCCCCGTCACCGCAGCCAAGGTCGACCACCTCGCCCGCGGGCAGGTCGGGCACCTGCGCCAGAAGGTCCAGCGCGGGGCGCAGGCGCAGGCTGCGGAACGCGGCATAGCGTGCGGGATCCCAGTCGGTCACAGCCATCGCTTCCATCTGAAGAACAGCCAGGGCAACAGCGCCGAGATCAGCATCGCGACCAGCGCCAGCGGATAGCCCCAGGTCCAGTGCAATTCGGGCATGTGGTCGAAGTTCATCCCGTAGATGCTGGCGATCAGCGTCGGCGGCAGGAAGACGAAGGCCACCACCGAGAACAGCTTCACGATGTCGGATTGGCGGATGTTGATCGCGCCCAGCGTGGCATCCAGCTGGAAGCGGATCTTCTCGCCATGGGTTTCGGCCACCTCGCGCAGGAAGCGTACGTCCGTGGCCAGCGATTTAAGCTGCATCCGGTCGATCCCGGCCAGGAACTCCCGCGCGCCGGCAAAACCCGGGGCGGCAAGATAGCCCAGCAGCCGCTGGATCGTCGACAGGCTTTCGCTGACCTTGCCGTTCAGATCCTCGGCCCGGCCGATGCGCTGCAGCACCGCCTGCAGCCGGTCGACCTTTTCACCCGGTCGCTGGGCATCGAAGATCTGCCGCGACAGCGCGTCGTGGCGCCGCGCCTCGCCCTCCAGAATGTCGGCCAGCCGGTCGACGACCGCCTCCATCAGCCCCAGGAAGGTGCCGATGCCCGACTGGCAGGTGGTGTCGTGCCGTGCGGCCCAGTCGCCGAAGAAGACGAAACTGCCGGGATGATGGTAATGCACCGTCACCAGCCGGTCCTGCATCAGCATGAAGGTGACGGGGCTGATCTCGACCAGCGCCCCGTCCTTCGAGGCGAGGATCTGGGCAGTCAGGTAGAGAACCCCGCCCTCGTGATAGATCCGCGACGACGGCTCGATCTCGGCCATGTCCTCGCGGGTCGGAACCTCAACCCCCAGCGCGGCCTCGACGACATCCTCATCGGCCGTGGTCGGGCCTTCAAGATCGATCCAGACCAGTTCCCGCATCGGCACCTGGTTCAGGTCGACAGGGCGCAACCGCAGCCCCTCTGCCCGATAGCCCCTGATCATCGCCGGCCCTGCTGTCTCTTGTCCCGCTCTCTCGCGTTCTAGCCGCCTTCGGCCGGCAGAGAAAGCCCCCGGGGCGCCGCCCGTGCCGGGCCTGGCTGCGGCGGATCCTTGCGGGCAAAAGCGCGGGAGGCCGGCGAAAATGCAAAAGGCCCCGCCGGGGCGGGGCCTTCGCATCGGACAGGGCCGTGCGGTCAGAGCGGCGCGGGTTCGGCGTCGCCGGCCTTGGCCCGCGGCCGGCGCGTCTTGGGCACTGCGGCGATCGAGGGTGCATTGCCACCATGGGTATTGCTGGGCGCGTCACTGTCGTCGCCTTCGCCCAGTTTCTCGCCCGCCATCACCTTGCGGATCTCGTCGCCGGTCAGGGTCTCGTATTCCAGAAGGCCCTTGGCCAGCCGTTCCCAGTCGTCATGGCGTTCGTCCAGAATGCGCTTCGCCGTCTCGTAGCCATCGTCGATCAGGCGCTTGACCTCCTGCTCGATCAGCCGCTTGGTCTCGGCCGAGACCGAGAAACCGCCGGCATTGCCGGAATAGCCCTCATGCGCCTCGGCATAGTCGATGTTGCCAACCAGATCCGACATGCCCCAGCGCAGCACCATGGCACGGGCCAGCGCCGATGCCTGCTGAATATCGCCCGAGGGGCCATTCGAAACCGCCTCGTCGCCATATTTCAGGATTTCCGCCGCCTTGCCGGCCATGGTCATGGCGATGCGCTGCTCGCACTGGTCCTTGTGCCAGTTCAGCCGATCCATCTCGGGCAGGCTCATCACCATGCCCAAAGCGGCGCCGCGGGGGATGATCGTCGCCTTGTAGACCGGATCGCATTTCGGCAGGCTCATGCCGACGATGGCATGTCCGGCCTCGTGATAGGCGGTCATTTCCTTCTGCTCGGGCGTCAGCACCATGCTGCGGCGCTCCGCCCCCATCATCACCTTGTCCTTGGCGTTCTCGAAATCGACCATCGCCACAAAGCGCCGGCCGGCCCGCGCCGCCATCAGCGCCGCCTCGTTCACCAGGTTCATCAGGTCAGCGCCCGAGAAGCCGGGGCTGCCGCGCGCGATGGTGCGCAGATCGACATCCGGCCCCAGCGGAACCTTGCGGGCGTGGACGTTCAGGATCTTCTCGCGGCCCTTGATGTCGGGGTTCGGCACATGGATCTGGCGGTCAAAGCGGCCGGGGCGCAGCAGCGCCGGATCCAGCACATCCTTGCGGTTGGTGGCCGCGATGATGATGACGCCTTCATTGGCCTCGAACCCGTCCATCTCGACCAGAAGCTGGTTCAGCGTCTGTTCGCGTTCGTCATTGCCGCCGCCGATGCCCACGCCACGGGCACGGCCCACGGCGTCGATCTCGTCGATGAAGACGATGCAGGGCGCGTTCTTCTTGGCCTGCTCGAACATGTCGCGCACGCGGGATGCGCCGACGCCCACGAACATTTCCACGAAATCAGAGCCCGAGATGGTAAAGAACGGCACGCCCGCTTCACCCGCGATGGCGCGGGCCAGCAGGGTCTTGCCGGTGCCGGGCGGGCCGACCAGCAGCGCGCCTTTGGGGATCTTGCCGCCCAGACGGCTGAATTTCTGCGGGTTGCGCAGGAATTCGACGATCTCTTCCAGCTCTTCCTTGGCCTCGTCGATGCCGGCCACGTCGTCAAACGTCACCCGGCCCTGCTTTTCGGTCAGCAGTTTGGCGCGCGACTTGCCAAAGCCCATCGCGCCGCCACGGCCACCGCCCTGCATGCGGTTCATGAAGAAAATCCAGACGCCGATCAGCAGGATGAAGGGCAGGAATGTCATCAGGATCGACATCAGCCCCGATTGCTGCTGCGGCGTGGCCTGCACCTCGACGCCCTTGGCGATCAGCTTTTCGGTTACGGCGTCGTCGCCCGGACGCACCGTGGTATAGGTCGTGCCGTCCTTGGTCTTGACCAGCATCCGTTCGCCGTCAATCGTGACCTGGGCCACCTTGTCCTGTTCGACCTGGGACAGGAAGTCCGAATAGGTCAGCTGTCGGGAGGACAATGTCGATTGCCCGCCCGAGAAGATGTTGAACAGCGCCAGGATCAGCAGCAGAAGAACGACCCAGAAGGCGATGTTGCGCGCGTTGTTCACAAGGAAACTCCCGTTTTGGCCGCGGCCCGGAAGGCGCGGCGCGGTCTTGCCCTCTAAGATAGACACATTGCGGCGCCGTTCAATGCGATAACGGTCGCGCGAGGAAGGCCGGCGCACAGGTTGCGGCAAAGTCGGCGGCCCCGGCAGGGGCGAGGGGAGCGGAAATCAGCCGGTCGCCGCGCCAGACGGCGGGGGTCACGTCCAGGACCCGGGCGGCAAGCCCGCTGTCGCGCCAGCCCGGGCAGGCCGCGCGGCCTGCCGCGCCAAGGGCGCGCAGCCGGTCGCCCGGCGCGAAGGGCCCGGTGACACGCCAGCGTCCGTCCCAGGGCGTGCCCGGTGCGGCCTCGAGCCCGGCCACCGCGCGGGGCTCGCGCGAGACCAGGGCCAGGGTGCCGCGGCACTGCAGGAGAAGCCCGCCAAGGCTTGCGTCGCGCCCCGCGGCGATGGCCGCCAGAACCCGCGCCAGCCCGGTCTCGCGCGGGGGGTGGGGGGTGCCGGTCATCCCGCGCAGCAGGCCAAGGATCAGCCGGCGCCGGATCTCCTCCGGCACCTCGGCGAAGGCCGTGCGGTCAAGCCGTGCCGCGCCGGCCGTCTCCTGCAGCAGGTGGCGGGCTGCGGTGGCGGTCGCCGCCTCCAGCGCCGCCTGCGCCTGGGCCAAATGCCCGGCCACCCGCGCCAGCCCCGCCGCGCGGATGCCAAGGGGCGCAAGACCGGCCAGCGCCGCCCGCGCCCGGGGGCGGGTGAACCTTGCGTCGTCGTTCGTGGGATCGTCGATCCAGCCCAGCCCCTGCCGCGTCAGATAGTCGCGCAGCTCGGCCCGGGAAACCGCCAGCAGCGGGCGCAGGAAGCGGATGCCCCGGGCGGTGAAGGCGGGGCGCGGGCCGGTCAGCCCGTCGATCCCGGCCTCGCGCGCAAGACCCATCAGCAGGGTCTCCGCCACATCATCGGCGGTATGGCCCAGAAGCACGGCCGACAGCCCGCGTTCCGCCGCCCAGCCCGCAAGCAGGCCGATCCGCGCATGACGGGCACGGTCCATCAGATTGCCGGGGCCTGCCGCTGCGTCCCAGCGCAGCGTCGCATGCGCCACGCCCCAGTCGGCGCAAAGCCGGGCGACCTGCCGCGCCTCGTCCGCCGCCTCGGGGCGCAGGCCATGGTCGACGGTGGCCGCCTCGACCGGGCGGCCGCTGCCGGCGGCAGCGCGCAGGGTCAGGTGCAAAAGCGCCAGGGAATCGCCGCCGCCCGAGACGGCAACGCCCACCGGCCCCGCGCCATCGTTCAGCGCCGTGGCGGCGGCGGCCAGCAGGGGCGTTCCGCTCAGGAGCACCCCAGGCCCTGCATCACCGCCGGCGCCTGTCCGGCAGCGGAAGACGCAGGATATTGCGTTGCGATCTGGCCCAGGGTGACGCAGGCCTCGTTCATCTGGCCAAGCTGGCCGAGGATCCCGCCCAGCTGCAGCAGCGCATCTGGCGCCAATGCGCCCTGCGGATCGCTGGAATAGCTGTCCAGATAGGCGCGTCCGGCATTGGCCAGATCGCCCGCCTGGCGCAAGGCCTCGCCGCGCAGGAAATGCGCCTCGGGAACTAGCGGCCCGCCAGGATAGGATTGGGCATAGGTCGCAAAGAGCGTTGCAGCACCGGGAAAGTCACCTTGACCGAGCACCTCCTTGGCCCGGTCGAAGTCTTCCTTTTCGGCGACGGCCAGTTCAGGGCCGCCGGTGGTTGCCGCGCCGCCGCCGGCATCGGGAGGTGCGGCGGTGCCGCCGCCGCCCAGTTCCGCAGTCTTGCCAAGCGACATCGGATCGCAACCCTCGGTCGCCTCGCAAAGCCGGAACTCGATGTCGCCGATGCGGTTGGTGCCGTCTGCGACCACCCGGCCCAGCCGCAGTTCGATCTCTTCGGTCCGCGCCGTCAGCCTGGCCAGTTCCGCCTCGATCGTATCCATGCGCTGCAGCGCATCGCCGCCGCCCAGGCCGGCGGTGCCGGCGCCGGTCGTGGTCATCTCGGCCTTCAATGCGTTGAACTCGGCGGCCAGCTGGTCAAGCTCGATCCGGATATCGGCCAGCGTTTGTGCCTTGTCCTGCGCCAGTGCCGGCGCCGCCGCCAGAGACAGCGCCAGCAGCGGCAGGATCAGCCGCAGGCGCGCCATCTCACACCCCCGCGCCGACCGACAGCACCGTCACGGCGCGGCGGTTCTGCGCATAGCAGCCTTCGTCCGAGCAGACCTGCAGCGGGCGTTCCTTGCCATAGGAGATGGTCTTCATCCGCGCCGAGGATACGCCCTGCGTGATCAGGAACTGCTGGACCGAGGCGGCGCGCCGCGCGCCGAGCGCGAGGTTGTACTCGCGGGTGCCCTGTTCGTCGGCATGGCCCTCGATGATGATCGCATAGCCCGGGTTCTGGTTCAGCCAGGAGGCTTGGGCGGTCAGGATGCTGCGCGCCTGGTCGGACAGCGTCGACTGGTCGACCGCGAAATGCACCATGTCGCCGACGGTTTGGTTGAAATAGGCGATCGAGCGGGGGTCGCTCGGATCGCCCAGCCCGGTGGTGTCGACATAGGGCGTGCCGCCGGCGCCGCCCGCACCGCCGTCGCCCCCCGCGCCGTAGCGGTCGGGGTTCTGACAGGCAGCCAGCGTCAGCGCCGCCAGAATCATCAGGGCCTTGGGCGTCAGGGTCATGGGTCTGTCCTCGTTCGGTTTGTGCGCGTTGCGGCGGTCTGTGGCGCCACGGTAGCAGCTTTGCGCCCCCGGGGGAATCCGGGGGCGGGGGTTTGTCAGGGCAGAAGCGGCGACCAGGCCGGATCAGATGCCGGACCTTCGGTCGGGATCTGCTTCAGATTGCGCCCGGTGATGTCGACCGACCAGAGCGAGGCCTGCCCGCCAGCGCCCGCCGTCTCTCGGGTGAACATGATCACCCGGCCGTTCGGCGCCCAGGTCGGCCCTTCGTCCAGGAAAGAGGCGGTCAGCAGCCGCTCCTCGCTGCCGTCCGACCGCATCACGCCGATGTGGAAGCGGCCGGCGTTCTGCTTGGTGAAGGCGATCAGGTCGCCGCGCGGGCTCCAGACCGGGGTGCCATAGCGGCCCTCGCCGCCCGAGACCCGCCGCGCCTCGCCGCCGCCGGTGGGCATGATGTAGATCTGCGGTGCGCCCGAACGGTCGCTTTCGAAGACGATCTGGCTGCCGTCGGGGCTGAACGAGGGCGCCGTCTCGATCGAAGGGGCGTTCGTCAGTTGCCCGACCGAGCCGGAGGCCAGGTTCATCAGGTAGATGTCGGTATTGCCGCCACGTTCCAGGCTGAAGACGACCGATCCGCCATCGGGCGAGAAGCGCGGCGCGAAGGTCATCGTGCCGGCCTGTTCCTCCAGCGTGCGGCGTTTCAGGCTGCCCACATCCATCAGCGTGATGCGGGGAAACCCGGTCTCATAGGAGGTGTAGAGGATCCGGTCGCCGCTGGGCGAGAAGCGCGGGGCCAGCACGATGGCGGCGCTGTCGGTCAGGAACTGGACGTTCGCGCCATCGTAATCCATCACCGCCAGCCGCTTCAGCCGGGCGTTCTTCGGCCCCGATTCCGAGACGAACACCACGCGGCTGTCGAAATAGCCGCCCTCGCCGGTGATCTTGGCATAGACCACATCGGCCACCTTGTGCGCCATCCGCCGCCAGCCGGCGCGGGTGCCGGCGAATTGCAGCGCCGCGCCCTCGATGGGCTGGCCGTTGAACACGTCATAGGCGCGGAACTTCACGGTGATCCGATCGCCCGAGGCCTGCACCGCGCCGGTGATCAGCACCTGAGCGTTGATTGCCTTCCAGTCCTCGAAGGCGATGCCGCCGTCGAAGGCGGTGATCCGGCTGATGAAGGCATTCTCGGGGATTTCGCGAAAGAAGCCGGTGCCGACCAGATCGGAGGCGACGACGCGCGACAGATCGCGCGCCAGCTCGCCCGCGCCGCCCTCGTCGACGAAGACCGGGGCGGCGATCGGCATCGGCTCGATCACGCCCGGGCCGATCACGATGCGCGGCGGGCTGCCGTCCTGCGCCGCGGCATATTCCGGGGAAAGGCCGGCAAGACCAAGGGCCATCAGGGCCGCAAGGGCCGACGATTGAAGTCGGGGGATCAGTTTCATCTGCCTCATGCTCCGTTCCTGCCGTCTACGCGCCCGGGGAAGGGGCGGTCAGGGGAAATTTCCGAATATCGCGGCCCCTGAGGGTGGCTTTCACCTTGTCTCGCTTCAGATTCACCGCATTCATCTCAGCCGCATCCCGTTTGCGTCGAAGACGAATTCCAGAACCTTCCAGGTCTCGTACTTGTCGGGCGGCAGCGGGATGCCGCTGTCCATATAGGCGCGCTGGATTGCCCTGCGCGCGGCGTCGAAGGCCACCCTGGCGGCGTCGGCGCTGGGGGCATCCTCTTCGATCTTGCGGATGTCCACCGGCTTGCCGGAGGGATCGAATTCCACCCTTACCACGATGACCGTGCTCATGACATCGGTCGAGACCGCCCCGAGGTTCCACTTGTTCGCGATCGCGCTTGAAATGTCGCCAATCTCGCCTGCGTTGAGCGGCGGGCCCGCGGGGGCGTTGCGCCCGCCATTGCCCCCGGTCTCGGCCGGGGCCTCGGCCGTTGCCTCGGCAAGGGCGGCGGCGATGGCATCGGCTGCGGCGGCATCCTCGGCCGCCGCTTCGGAACTGGCGGTCGCGGTGTCGCTGCGGGTCTCGGCCGGCGCCGGCCGAGACCC
>JACSRN010000119.1 GCA_014879735.1 Paracoccaceae bacterium | reverse complement strand
TACACTCTCTCCGTCGTCGGCAGCGTCAGATGTGTATAAGAGACAGGTCGTCGCGCAGCCGAAGGTCGTGGATCAGGTCCCGGCACAGCCGGCGCAGTCGCCAGTTCGGGTTTTCCGCGGCAAGAGCCTGTGCAACCGGCAGCGCCAGCCGCTGGTGTCCCGTCTTGCGGGCACGGGTCAGTAGGTCGATCTGCCATTGCACCGATCTGCGCCGCGCGCGCAGCAGGCGGGCGAAATCCTGCGCCGTCAGCCGGTTTTCCAGCGCCGCAAGCGAGAGGTCCTTCAGCACCCCCATCTTCAGCAGCGACGGCGGCAGCTTGTGGCCGAAGTGGCGCAGCGGCAGCCGGGTGACATTCGGCCCGGCCAGTGCCTCGACATGCTGGCGGTCCTCGGTCATCTGCGGATCGAAGGCCAGATAGGCATGGCCCGCCGCCGCGAGGCCGGCTGCTGCGTCCGAGAAGGGCAGCGACCAGTCGGTGATGCTGCGGGCGTAACGGTAGCGGGTCTCGAACGGGCAGAGCCCGGGATCAAGGCTGCGCTGCGGGGCGAAGGCCAGGACAATGCAGCCGGGGGCCAGCGGAGCGAAGGCCAGCGCGCCAAAGGCCCCCATCGAAGCCCCATACATGGACACCTGCGGGAAGCGCCGGAAAAATCCCCCCGCCTGCAGCCCCTGCAGCGCGCCGATCAGCTCGGCGTCGCGGAACCAGTCCTTTCGCTTGATCTGCACGCCAAGCAGGTCGAAGCCGCGGCCCAGAAGGTGTTTCTGACCCCAGATCGTGCGGTCCCGGGTCTCGCGCACCGAGGCGAGATTGTCGAAGCAGACGACCAGCCGCTCGCCCCGGCCCGGCAGCCAGGTCAGGACATGGTGCTGCAGTTCCAGGAGAAAGCCTCCGGTCTCGGCCGCACGCTGCCGTTGCAGCGCGAAGGGATCGCCCGCGGGCAGCATCGCCGGGGCGTCGTCGTCCTCGTCATCCTCGTCGGGTCGGTCCGGCATGCATCTGCCTTTTCTGGCGCGGGCTAGCGGGGGGACTGGCGGGCGGCCGGGGTCTATTCGGCGGCATCGGTGCGGGGCAGGGCGCTGCCCCGGTCGGGTGCCAGTTCCTCGAAGTCGAAATTGTCCAGCCGCCGGGCCCGGCGGCCGGCCTTGTCGGCCGAGATGCGGATATCCTCGATGTCCTTTGCGGCCTGACCGAAATGGCGGTCGAGATTGCCGACCCGGTCCGAGAGCCGGTCAACATCGGCCGCCAGCAGCGCCAGTTCCTTGCGGATGGCGCCCGCCTGTTCACGCATCCGCGCATCCTTCAGGATCGCCCGCATCGTGTTCAGCGTGGCCATGCAGGTGGTGGGCGAGACGATCCAGACCTTGAGCGCAAAGCCCTCGCGCACGATCTCGGGGAAATTGGCGTGCAATTCGGCATAGATCGCCTCGGACGGCAGGAACATCAACGCCCCGTCGGCAGTTTCGCCCTCGATCAGGTAGCGGTCGGCAATGGCGCGCAGATGGGCGCGGACAGCGATCCTGAATGCCTGCGCGGCCTCCTGCGCCTGGCGCGGTGTGGTGGCGCGGCGCAGGGCCTCGTAGGATTCCAGCGGGAATTTCGCGTCGATGGCGATGGGGCCGGGCGGATTGGGCAGATGGATCAGGCAATCGGCGCGCCGGCCATTCGAAAGCGTGGCCTGCATCGTGTAGGAATCGGCCGGCAGCGCCTTCTGCACGATGTCGTGCAACTGGATCTCGCCAAAGGCGCCGCGGGCTTGCTTGTTCGACAGGATGTCCTGCAACGACAGAACGTTCCCCGACAGCTTTTCCAGATTGGCCTGTGCCTTGTCGATGGTTTCCAGTCGCTGCTGCAGGTCGCCAAGGCTGCGGGCGGTGCGGGTGGCGCTGCCTTGCAGCGAGTCGGTCATCTGGCGCTGCACATCGGCCAGCCGTGTCTCCATTAGACGCAGCATGGCGGTCTGTGCCGTGGTCTGCGCATCGGAGACATGGTGCAACCCGCCGGTTAGCCGTTCCTGGCCTTCGGAAAGCGACTGCACGCGCTGGCCCATCCAGACCAGTTCCGACAGCATCGGTGCCGCCGCGCGGGCCGACTGGCGCGCCGCGCGCAGGGTCAGCGCCAGCGCCAGCGCGATCAGCACCAGCGCCGCGGCGGGAATCAGGACCTCGGGCGCGGTCCAGGGATAGCTCTGGCCGAACAGGGTGATCATCGCCGTCCGAACAACCGCTCGATATCGTGAAGCTTCAACTCGATCCAGGTCGGCCGGCCATGGTTGCACTGGCCAGAACCGGGGGTCGCCTCCATCTCGCGCAGCAGCGCGTTCATTTCCTCGGGGCGCATCTGCCGGCCCGAGCGGACCGAGCCGTGGCAGGCCATGCGCGACAGGACAGCGTCGATCCGGGCGCGGGTCTGGTGGCTGCTGCCCTGATCGGCCAGTTCGTCCAGCACGTCGCGCAGAAGTGCGGCGCCATCGACCGTGCCAAGGATGGCCGGGGTTTCGGTGATGGCAACGGCCCCGGGGCCGAAGGATTCGACGATCAACCCGGCTTCGGTCAGCGCGGGCGCCGCGGACAGGATCAGCGCCGCATCGCCCGGCGAAAGCGTGACGATTTCCGGGATCAGCAGCGGCTGTCGCGCGATGCCGCATTCGGCCATCTGGCGTTTCAGCCGTTCGTAGACCAGCCGTTCATGGGCGGCATGCTGGTCGACGATGACAAACCCGTCCCGGGTCTGGGCGACGATCCAGTTTTCATGCAGCTGCGCCCGCGCCGCGCCCAGCGGAAAGGCATCGGGCGCTGGCGCATCGGTGCCAGCCGGCGTGGTGGGTTCGGCGATACGGGCCTGGGGCCGTTCGCCGAAGCCTGCCACCGGACCCGGCGCCTGCAGGACAAGCGCATGGGCCAGCCTGGCCTGCATAGGTGCCGGCTCGCGGCGGAAGGCGGCCAGGGTTTCGGTGGCAACCGTGGTCGAGGCACGATGCCCGGCGCCCGAAAGTGCCGTGCGCAGGGCGGTGATGATCAGCCCGCGCGCGGCCTCGGGCTCGCGGAAGCGGACCTCGGCCTTGGCGGGATGGACATTCACATCCACACGCTGCGGATCGGCAATCAGGTTCAGCACCGCCGCCGGATAGCGGTCGCGTGGCAGCACATCGAAATAGGCGGCGCGCAGCGCGCCAAGCAGCAGGCGGTCGGTGACGGGGCGGCCGTTCACGAACAGGAACTGCTGGGTCGAGGAGCCGCGGGAATAGGTCGGCAACGCGGCATATCCGACCAGCGCGAAACCGTCGCGCTCGGCGTCTATGCGCAAGGCATTGGCGGTGAAATCGGCGCCCAGCAGCCGGGTCAGCCGGCGGTGCAGCGCATCGAACAGGTCGCCCGGCTCGGGGTCCAGGCGCAGGATCGTGCGGCGATCTTCGGCGCCGACCTCGGTCAGGGTGAAACCCACCATCGGTTCGGCCATGGCAAGGCGCCGCACCACCTCGGTGATGGCCTGCGCCTCGGCCCGGTCGGTGCGGAGGAATTTCAGCCGCGCGGGCGTGGCGTGGAACAGGTCGCGCAGTTCGACCACGGTGCCCTGGGTCAGCGCGGCAGGGCGTGGGCCGTCGATCCGCCCGCCGTGGCAGCGGATCTGTGCCGCCTCGTGGCCCGCCGCGCGCGAGGTCAGCGCCAGCCGACCCACCGCGCCCAGTGACGGCAAGGCCTCGCCGCGGAAGCCGAAGGAATGGATGGCGAGAAGGTCCGATCCGTCGATCTTCGATGTGGCATGGCGCGACAGCGCCAGCGGCAGATCCGCGGCCGTCATGCCGCAGCCGTCATCCGTTACCCGGATCAGGGTCTTGCCGCCGTCGGCATAGTCGATGGCGATTCGGCCCGCGCCGGCGTCCAGCGCGTTTTCCACCAGTTCCTTGACGGCAGAGGCCGGGCGTTCCACGACCTCGCCCGCAGCGATACGGTTGACCGCCGCCTCGTCCAGCTGGCGAATCACCGGGCGGCCATCGGCCTCCGTCATCTTGGGGGTATGAAGCGTCATCCGCCAAGATGTAGCAGAGGGGCGCGAGTCGGAAAAGCGGGAAGCCGAAGATCAGCGAAGCGCCATGGGCAACGGTGCGGTCCCGGAACGCTCGGTTTCGCACCGGCGGGTGTCGCGCCGGTGCTGTTGCAGAGTGCGGGGATTTTCCTGCCGCTGCGAACGGCCGGGAAGGGGGGCTGCGATCAGGCGCGGGCAGGGCGGAACTGCTGCTGGACCAGATCGGCATCGGGCGGGTTCGCGATGCCGGCCCCTGCCGCCTGAACGGCGTTTCGGCCGCGGGGCGAGGCTGCAGGTCGGGGCTGCCCCGACAACCCCGTTGCTGACGGCTGAAAACACCGGGCTGTTCCTGCCGCGGCAAGACGGCCTCGACCGCAAGGCTGAGGCCGATGTCGGCAACCGGCAATGCGTGGCCGCCGATCCCGACGGCTATCTGACGCGGTTCTGCGAAACCTGGGCCGGCGCCCCTTTCGGGGCACAGACCGGGTGCTGCGCTAGGGGGTGGAGACGAGCCCCTCGGGCTGACCCACGACGATGAAATGCAGCGCATCGGGATGCAGCAGGCGCGCGGCGACCCGTTTCACGTCCTGCAGCGTGACGGCCTCGATCCTGGCATTGCGGGTCTGGACATAGTCGACGGTCAGATGATCGCGCTGCATCGCGGCCAGTATTGCGGCAATCGGGCCGTTGCCATCAAAGCGCAGCGGATAGGATCCGGTGAGATAGGTCTTGGTCTCTGCCAGTTCCTGGTCGGTGATCCCGTCTTCGGCAGCCTTGCGCCATTCCTCGCGGATGACGGCGATTGCCTCGGCCACCCTGTCGTTGGTTGCCGAGAACTGGCCCAGAAGAATATGCGCCTGATCCATCGAATAAAGATAGCTGCCGATGCCATAGGTGAGGCCGCGCTTCTCGCGCACCTCCCGCATCAGCCGGGCAGAGAACCGGCCGCCGCCGAGCACCTCGTTCAGGATGAAGGCCGCGAAGAAGTCGGGGTCGTCGCGCGAGATGCCGAGCTCGCCGAACAGGATCACCGATTGTGGCGAGGGAAAGTCGATCACGGTGACGCCGCCGGTCAGGTTCCAGGGGGCAGGTCCCGGCAGCGGCGCGCCGGTGGCGGGCAGGCCGCCAAGCAGCCGGTCGAGAAGCACCGCAAGATCCGCGGCCGTGATATCGCCCGCGGCGGCAATGATCACCCGGTCGCGGGCCAGCGTCGCGGCATGGGCCGCGATCATGTCCGCGCGCGTCAGCCCCGCCACGCTGGCGAGCGTGCCGTCGCCATCGGTCGCATAGGGGTGATCGCCGAAGGTCATGGTGTCGAAGGCGCGGTTGGCGATGTCGCCGGCATCGGTTTCGTTGGCGCGCAAGCCCGACAATACCTGCTCGCGCACCCGGTCAAGTGCGTCCTGGTCGAAACGCGGCCGGGCCAGCGCCGCGGCCAGCAGATCCACGGCGGCATCGCGGTTCTCGGTCAGGAAACGGGCGGAAACCGAAACGGTATCAGTGCTGGAATCGAATGAAAAATGCGCGGCGAGCGAATCGCGGGCCTGGGCGAAGCCAAGGCTGTCCATGTCGTCGGCGCCTTCCTCCAGCAGCCCGGTCATCAGATTGACCGCACCACGCCGGCCCGGCGCATCGAGCGAAGTGCCGCCGGCAAAATAGATCTCCAGCGCGACGAAGGGCAGGTCGTGGCCTTCCGACAGCCAGGCGGTCAGGCCGCCCGGGGTCTTCACCTCCTGGATCTTCACCTGGGCCCAGGCGGGCAGGGCAAGGAGGATCAGGGCGAAAGCGGCCGGGAAACGGGCGAGAAAGCTCATTCTATGGACTCCGCGGCGGGATCGTCGGCTGGGGCGGTGATGGCGGCCGGCGTGGGCGCTGCCTCTTCGGGAGGGGTCAGCCAGCCGGTAACGGAACTCTTGCGGTCAAGCACCGCCGCGGCGGCGGTCTTGACGTCGTCCAGCGTGACGGCGGCGAGAATGTCGTCGTAGCCTTCGATATCGGCAATCGACAGGCCGATACTCAGCTCCTCGCCATACATCCGGGCCAGGCCTTCGACATCGTCGCGGGCATAGATCTCGCCGGCCCGCATCTGGGTCTTGATGCGTTCGAAATCCGCAGCATCGGGTCCCTTGACCAGAAAATCGGCCAGCACGGCATCTGCTGCCGCCTCGGCCTGCTGCAGCGTCACGCCGGGGGCCGGGACGACATAGAGGCCGAAGGTGCTGTCGTCGAGGCTGGTGCCGTCATAGAATGCCGCGGAATAGACGGCGATCTGGCTGTCGAACTGCAAGGCCCGCGCCAGGACCGAGGTCTGGCCGTCGCCGCCCAGCATCTCGGCCAGAATCGACAGCGCCGCCGCGGTCTTCTGGTCGCCCGGATCGCGTTCGGGGGCAAGATAGAGGCGGTAGAAATAGGGATCGGCCACCCGCGGATCGGTGAGAAGGACGCGGCGTTCGGCAACCGACGGCGGTTCCTGCGGCCGCAGTCGCGGGGCGATGTCCTCGGACGGCGTGATCAGCCCGTAATATTTCTCGGCCAGTGCCTTCACCTCGTCCAGCGTCACATCGCCGGCAATGATCAGATAGGCGTTGTTCGGGGCGTAATACCGGCGATACCAGACCAGCGCATCCTCGCGCGTCAGCGCCGCCATCTCGTGCCGCCAGCCGATCACCGGAATGCCGTAATGCCCGTTGCGAAACAGCGTGGCGCGCATCTGCTCGTTCAGAAGCGCGCCGGGTTCGCTGTCGGTCCGCTGGGCACGTTCCTGCAAGATGACCTCGCGCTCGGTGTCGACATCTTCGGACAGCAGGCGCAGGTTGCGCATCCGGTCCGCTTCCATCTCCATCACCATGGGCAGGCGGTCGGCCGCGATGCGCTGGTAGTAGGCGGTATAATCCCATGAGGTGAAGGCGTTGTCGTCGCCGCCCTGCGCCTCGACCTTGGCGGAAAAGGTATTTGGCGGTACCTTCGCCGTGCCCTTGAACATCAGATGCTCAAGAAAATGTGCAATGCCGGACTTGCCTGCCGGTTCGTCCGCGGCACCGGCCTTGTACCAGATCATCTGGACCACGACCGGGGCGCGATGATCCTCGATCACCACGACCTCCAGCCCGTTGCCAAGCCGGAAGGTCTGTGCCTCCTCGGCAAGCGCGGCCAGCGGCCAGATCGTGGCCAGCGCGACAAGGCCGCTGCGGACAAGGGTATATATCCGGTGCATCATGTCCTCCGGGGCCGGTGATCGACTGGAAAGGAGGCTCCGGGGTTGCCGGGCCTAGTTCTCGCCCTTTTGGGGCGGCGGGGCCGAGGGTGTTCTCACGCCGCGGGCGCGCCAGAATTCCAACTCGGCATGCTGGTCGAGCGATTGCTTGCGATAGGCGCGGTAATAGACGTTCACGTTGAGAAGCCGTTCGAGAATGCGGCCCTTGTGATCGCGCCGCCACTCCAAATCCTCACCGGCCAGAACGCCGCGGATATTGGCCTCGACGCCGTAGCGTGCGGCCTGGGCATAAAGCGCGCCATCGGCGGCCGGGATGCCGCCTGCCTTCTGCGGCTTGCCCCCCAGTGCCACAATGGCATCGGCTTCGGGCGTGGGGTCGGTGCGGTTGCTGCCGCCCGGCGTGGGGTCGGGCAACTCGCTCAGCGTGTCGGGCATGGTCAGCGGCTTGGGCGGCAGAATGGCGAATTCGTCCGGGCCGTCCTTCGATTTCAGGTTCATGAGGTCGGTGCCGTCGCCCCTGGGTGCGCTGCAGCCGGCGACCGCCAGCATCGCCATCATCGCGATGGCGCCTGCGCCTGCCTTTGCCCGCATTCCTGCCTCCGATCTGTTCAGGCCTGTCTTAACGCATGAATCCGCCCCCGTCACGGGGTCTTTCGGTCAGCCTTTCCGGCCGTTGCGCGGATGTGATCCGCCCTTGCCGGCGAACAGGACCAGGCCCAGCGCGCCGGCAAAGATGGCGATATCGGCGACGTTGAAGGCGAAGGGATTCTCGATTCCGCAGCAGGACATGTTCAGGAAATCCGCCACCGCGCCATAACGCAGCCGGTCGACGACATTGCCCAGCGCACCGCCGACCAGCAGACCGGCCGAGATCTGTGCGACCGGGCCGTAGCCCGCGCGGCGGATCCAGAGCCAGACCCAGATCGAGATGGCCAGCGCCACCGCGATCAGCAGCCAGCGCATGATGTCGGATTCCCCGGCGAGAAGACCGAAGTTGATGCCGTAGTTCCAGGCCATGCGAAAGTTCAGATAGGGTGGCAGGACGTCGATCTCGCCGCGGTCGATCAGGCCCAGGCCATGGACCACGGCCAGTTTCGAGATCTGATCGACCGCAAAGGTGATCAGGGCAGAGACGGTCAGCAAGTGGGTTTTCACGGGGCCGGCGGCCATGTCAGCGATCCTGCGGGCAATGGGGTTGGGTCGTGGCATCCGGGGGCACCCCGGGCAGGTTCAATGCCGGAAATGCCGCTGGCCGGTGAAGACCATGGCAAGGCCCAGCCGGTCGGCTG